>CAYYBI010000059.1:0-8431 GCA_964469835.1 uncultured Rhodospirillaceae bacterium | reverse complement strand
ATTGATCGAATGGCAGGACAATTTCTCGATTGGCATCGCGTCGGTGGATTACGAACACCGGCAAATGATCGACTTGATCAACGACCTTCATGGTAGGCTCACCGCCGAGGCATCGAAAGATGAAATCCGGCAGTTCCTTGGCGAAATCGATGCCAAAATTGCCGCGCATTTCGCCCTCGAAGAAAAGGAAATGCGCAATCTGCGCTATGATCAATTCGAAGATCACAAAGCGGATCATGAGCGGCTGTTGGATGAAATCCGTGACATTGCCGACGCATTCGAGTCGGACGCCTATACGGATTTCAGCGAGATCCTGGCGGCACAGCTCAGAGGATGGTTTACGGAGCACTTCAGCAGCAAGGATGCCCGCCTGCACCGATTTCTTGCGGAGCGAACAGCTTGACCATAGTCAAGCATGGCATTGAAGTACCGTGACATCTTTATAACCCGGAAAGTTTCGATAACCTGACTTCGTCCACCAATAACAAATAAGGAGACACAACATGTTCCGAAGCACACTCGCTCTGGCTGGAATTGCCGCCCTGCTTACCGTTTCAGCCGGTCCGGTACTCGCAGATGGCGATCCCAAGAAGGGAAAGCGGGTCTACAACAAATGCAAATCCTGCCACGAACTCACGAAGACCAGGAACAAAATCGGCCCTCATCTGGTCGGAATTTTCGGCCGCAAGGCCGCGAGCGTCGACGGCTACAAATATTCATCCGCCATGCGCAAATCGAGCATTACCTGGGATGAAAAGTCGATCGAAGAATATGTCACGAAACCGAAAAAGTTCATCCCCGGCAACAAGATGACATTCGCAGGTCTGAAGAAGCCAAAACAGCGGGCCGACTTGATCGCCTATATGAAGCAGCAACAGGCCAAATAGCGATGATGCGGGGCCGGCGGGCGGGCGCACACTCGCCAACGGTGCGGAGCCGGATGTTACGGCTAGCCCAACCCGCCCACCGCCCATTTTACCTTGCTTGATCTAAGTCAAATCCCCGAGGCCGCCATGCCGATACCGTTTTTTGGACTTAATGGTCCAAGAAACCGGTCATCAGGGAGGCAATGCCGTGACTGGGCACACAACAATAGATCGGGGAACGTTTCAACGCCGGACGGGATTGACGGAAAGAGATCTTAGGGTCGTTGCGCAAAATCCGATATTTGACGGCTGTTCGTGGGATGCTTTCTCGGAACTCTTGATTGACTCGGCCATTCAGGAGTTTCCAAGAAACGCCGTCATTTTTCTCCAGAGCGAACCGGCACAGCGTTTTTACATCGTTCTGAATGGGTGGGTTAAAGTGTTTCGCGAAACGCTCGACGGTCGCGAAAGCGTGCTTCACGTCTTCGGTCCCGCCGAGTCCTTTGCCGAAGCGGCAATTTATGAAACGAAGGGATTTCCGGCCAGCGCCAGCGCCTGCGTCGATGTGCGTGTACTCGGTATTCCCTCAGCGTCCTTCAAGCTTCATCTCGCCGAAAACGCCGCGCTGTCGGTGAACTTCATGACTGCCGTAAGTAACAAATTGCGATTGTTGTCTCGGCAAGTCGAGCAGCTAGCGGCACGCTCGGCGGCCGAGCGCCTTGCCGGTTATTTGTCTGGCCTCTGCCCGTCGGATTCAGCCACCGCAGTGGTGCGCCTACCGCTCGAAAAGGCCGTCATCGCAGCCAAACTGGGTATGCAGCCGGAGACCTTTTCCAGATCTATTTCAAAGTTGCGATCGGTCGGCGTTCAAATCAACGGTGACAAAGTCGATATACGCGATGTCTATGCACTCCGCCGTCTTGGCGAGGGGGCCGAGACTGCCGACACGCACATCATGCCTCGGCCGCTGCCACAATTCGGTCAATTCGATTAGAGCGGAAATACGATACCGCGGCGAGCCGCCATCGCGCGGCCAATCCGCTCAAGATCTTCGGTGGTAAGACGACGCCGTGCGAGCGGCAGGATTAAATCGTTTTCCAAGATGAGATGCCGGTCTTCGGTTGCGACAAATGCCGTGGCAAGTCTGTCGAAACTAGGCCTTTTCGCGCTGGCGCCATCATCGATGATGCGGTTCAAGTCCTGAACGATGCCTCTCGCCAAGTGTTCGTCCGCGGTGTGGTCCCGCGCCAAGCCATCGAGGACCCCATCAATATCGTCCTCCTGCCGACACCGCCTTCGTAGGGCGGGATATAGATCGATTTCCTCATCCTGGATGTGCCAGAGAAAATCTTCCGAAAGATAAGAGAGTACTGCTTCGGCCATCTGATGCGATTGCCGGCCCTCCCCATCATCGACAAGGAACTTCAACGCGTTGCACAAGGTGCGCTGGCGAAAATGATCAGCGAACAGATAATCGATTGGCTCCCGCAAAAGGTTGTCGGGAATCCTTTCGATTTGGAACGGCTGCTGTTGCCCTACCGCCCCCATGCGTCGCGTTTCCTCGACCGGTTGCATCGGCAAACAGTATTCCGCATTGGCGTGGTCGGTACCTTGACCGCTGTCAAGCCTTTGAACACGGACCGCTTGACCCTGGTCAATGACCGTCGAAAGCTCCCCTACTAGCCTGATTTTGAGCGATTCCGCATGCAATAGGGAGCTTGGCGAATTCATGGCGACGAAAATTTTGCCGACCATTAAGCGGATGGAAGAGCCCTTCTTGAGGTGGCATTCATGATGAATTACCAACAGTACTTTAGCGATAAACTCGCAGGTCTTAAGACCGAAGGCCGGTATCGTGTCTTTGCCGATCTTGAACGATCGGCCGGCACGTTCCCATCGGCAACGTTCCACGACAGCACCGCGCAACGAGACGTCACGGTCTGGTGTTCAAACGACTACTTGGGACAGGGTCAGAATCCATCCGTACTCGATGCCATGCACCGTGCGATCGATCGATGCGGCGCCGGCGCTGGCGGGACACGCAACATTTCCGGCACAAATCATTATCACGTGCTCCTCGAACAGGAACTTGCCTCACTCCATCACAAGGAGTCGGCGCTGCTGTTCACCTCCGGCTACGTTGCAAACCTTACCACGCTGTCAACGCTCGCCGTGCATCTGCCCGATTGTATCGTCTATTCCGATGCCCTGAATCACAACTCCATGATCGAGGGGATCCGCCACGGCCGCCCGACCAAACGAATCTTTCAACACAACGACCCGGAACATCTGGAAGTACTCCTGAGCCAAGATGACCCGGAGGCCGCAAAACTCGTGGCGTTCGAATCCCTATATTCGATGGATGGCGATATTGCGCCGATCGGAGAAATACTCGACGTCTGTGAGCGTTACAACGCAATCAGCTATCTCGACGAAGTCCACGCCGTCGGCATGTACGGCCCCCAAGGGGCGGGCGTAGCGGCGCGTGACGGCGTTACAGACCGGGTGACGATAATTCAGGGTACCCTTGCAAAGGCATTCGGCGTGATCGGCGGGTATATCTCGGCGTCCGCAGCGCTGGTGGATTTCATCCGTTCGTTTGGCGACGGGTTCATTTTTACCACCGCTCTACCGCCGGCGATTGCGGCGGGGGCGCTTGAAAGCGTGCGCCATGTGCGCCGGGCGGAGCATTTGCGCGAATGTCACCAGGAGCGTGCCCGGAAGCTCATGACGATGTTGACGGACGCAGGACTCCCGGTAATGCCCTCGGACAGCCATATCGTACCCGTATGGGTTGGCGATGCCCGGCTATGCAAACAGGCGAGCGACACGCTGTTGGATCGACACGGCATTTATATTCAACCGATCAATTTCCCCACCGTGCCGAGAGGAACCGAACGTCTTCGCATAACGCCAACCCCAAGACATGACGACGACGCCCTCAGGCACCTCGTCGGCGCATTGCAGCAGGTGTGGAGCGATCTCAGCCTCGACCGAGCCGCATAGCTTCTGGATTGCGTCCGCATTGCGTGGTCGACGAAACCTACGAACGCGGTTAATCGAGCATTGGCGGAATGCGGCCCGCGCCGATATCGTCGACTAGCCGCGTTCGAACGGCGCGAATTGGACCCAGTAGGATGAGGATATCCTTTAGCGGTGGAATTACCGGCCTCGGACGCGGCTCGATTTTGCCGGCGGCCGTTTGGCTTGTTCTTGCGTCCACAGCGGCAGCCGACATGATCGGGGTACCGCGAATCGTTGACGGCGACACGATTGAGATCGCGGATCAGCGCATACACCTTTATGGAATCGATGCCCCGGAGGAAAAACAAGTCTGCCATACACGGAAAAAAGACAAGCCGTTTCCGTGCGGCAAATTCGCGGCGCGCGCCCTGTCCGATCTGATAGCCGGACAAGTCGTGACGTGTAGACGAAACGGCTCGAACGAGGCCAATGCGCCGCAGGCAATTTGTTATGTGGGGCGTATCGATCTAAACGAACAAATGGTCTTGCAAGGCTGGGCGCTCGCCTTTCGAAAACACAGCGATAAATACGCAAAGGCCGAGAACGCCGCGCGGCGGCTCAATGAGGGCTTATGGAAACATAAGTTCACCCCTCCTTGGGAGTGGCGAAAAAATATCAAATGATATCGAAATTATCTCTTTACCGCTTCGGCACCGCGATTTCTCAGTTTATGTGATCCAAATTTCTGGAATCAGATTAGGCATTCGATGCCCTGCGGCGGCGAGAAATCGTCTCGACGTCGTGGAAGCTGAGTATGAACCTGGCGGATAGCCAGGTAAAATTCCTGAACACATCAGGTGGAAAAAATTGTTGCTTGAAGGAAGGTTGGCGCATCCGCCAACCCTATCGATGCGACCGCACACGTTAAGATGACAATGTCATAAGGCCAGTCGGTCCCCTCAAGATGCTCAATTCAATCATTGCTTGCCGATATCACGTAAGGCGAGACCACAATACTTGTTCAATTTTGCATTGTTTGCTCTCAGGCAATTCAGCACACGCTCCTCTCCTAATTTGACGTCTGGACAGTATTTCAACGCGTCCGCCCCACACTGAGAGGCAACGTAATTCAAGGTGCGCGCCAAAAATTCCAACCAATAACCGGCTCGATTAATGGCATAGATGCATTCGGATGAAAGTTTGTCTTCATGCGCTTTCGCACATGAAACCAAACGTCCCCCGCCGGGCTTAACCGTACTGCAATAGGTTTTGATCTCCTTTGAACACCCCTTAAGCGCTTCCTCAACGGGATTCAGCGCATTCGCCGTACCAAGAGGCGTACAAAACAGAAATAATGCCGCAATTATGCTCGCAGACAACTTCAACAAATTTCGTCTCCATATTTTGAGATTTTGACACATGACCGTGCGAAAGATTATCTCCCGGTTCGCCCATGGAGCAACCTGCTTATGCACTAGAAGCCAATAATAAATTGGACATCTCGCCGTTGAGGCCCTCATCTGATTGTCTGCCCCGGCATTGGGACATCGTTTCGCAACGCCGGAATCCATGACCGCTTCACTGTCGATGACAATCCTGGTCGATCATCAATCTTTCGCATCGAGGCTATCCTTGACTTACATCACTGCCGGAATTTTCCAATCGCCGATGCTGATGGATGCCCTGCCACACCGTCTCAGACCCGTCTCGGACAAAAGGACCGAACTGATGATCGGCCCGGCGCTTGGAAATAGGGATCCTTCTCCGGGTGAGCCGGCCCTCAGAACGGAAGAACTCACGAAAGTCTACCGGACCGGCGATGTGGAGGTTTGGGCGCTCCGGGGCGTAAACCTCGATCTCCATATGTCCGAACTCGTCGTGCTCTTGGGACCATCGGGCAGCGGTAAATCGACATTGCTCAATATTGTCGGCGGGCTCGATACGCCAAGCTCGGGCAAGGTTTTCTTCGGCGGATCGGAACTTACTGCGTTTGATGAGGATGCCCTAACCGACTACCGCCGCAAGCATGTCGGCTTCGTGTTCCAATTCTATAATTTGATCCCAAGCCTGACGGCGCGCGAGAACGTCGCCCTGGTTACCGACATTGCTCCTAATCCAATGCCGCCCGCCGATGCGCTCGCGCTCGTCGGCCTCGCCGACCGTCTTGACCACTTCCCGGCGCAACTCTCCGGCGGGGAGCAACAACGCGTTGCGATCGCGCGCGCCGTGGCGAAGCGACCCAATGTCCTTCTCTGCGACGAGCCGACCGGCGCGTTGGATAGCGAAACCGGGATTCTCGTCCTGGAGGCGATTGATTCGGTCAATAGAGAATTGGGCACGACGACCGCATTGATCACGCACAACACCGCGATCGGCGATATGGCGGATCGCGTCTTGCGCTTTGCGGACGGCAAGATCGTCGACATCCATACCAACGACGCGCGCAAACCCATACGCAATCTTCACTGGTAGGCTCGGATGCGCGCGCTCGACCGGAAACTCACCAGAGATTTGTGGCGGCTGCGCGGACAAATTCTCGCGATCGCCGGCGTGGTCGGCTCCGGCGTCGCGGTTCTCCTGATGTCATTGACGACCATCGAAGCGTTACAGGACACGGCGACGGCCTACTATGAGCGCTATCGCTTCGCACAGGTCTTCGCCGGCGTAAAACGCGCCCCCAACAAGCTTGCCCGGCACATTGCCGATATCCCGGGCGTACAGACCGTCGAGACCCGCATCGTCAAGATTGCCACGCTTTCCATTTCGGGTTTCGAGGAGCCGGTGATCGGCCAGTTGGTCTCTATTCCGGAACGCGGCCAGCCCGTTCTCAACCGGCTGGCGCTCCGGGCGGGGCGATACGTCGCAACAGACCGTCCAGACGAAGTCATCGTAAGCGAACCCTTCGCGGAAGCGCACGGCCTGTCACCGGGAGACCAGCTGCAGGCGATTCTGAATGGTCACAAGCAGACGCTGCGCGTCGTCGGGATCGCCTTGTCGCCGGAATACGTTTACAGCATCGGACCCGGCGCTTTGATGCCAGATGACAAACGCTTCGGTGCCTTATGGATGGGCCGCAATGCCCTGGAAGCAGCGTACGATCTGGACGACGCATTCAACGATGTCTCACTGTCGCTCTTGCGCGGCGTCCAACCGGCCGACGTAATCGACCGGCTGGATACGCTGCTCGACCGATACGGTGGTGTCGGTGCTTTCGAACGTGCGGATCAGCTATCAAACTGGTTCCTCATGAACGAGCTCCAGCAACTCCGAAATATGGCGACCATTCTACCGACCATTTTTCTTGCGGTTGCGGCTTTCCTTGCCAACATCGTGCTCGCCCGACTGATCGCCACCGAACGCCCCGAGATCGGGTTGATGAAAGCGTTCGGTTACCGGAACAGGGAAGTCGGATGGCAATACGCCAAGCTGGTCATCGCAATGACGGGCGTCGGCATTCTTTTAGGATGGGGCGCAGGCACCTGGCTCGGCCGTTTCAACACCCAGATCTATGCGGAGTTTTACCGCTTCCCGTTTTTGCTTTTCCAGCCGGGCCCGGCGGCCTTTCTGATGTCCGGCCTATTCAGCCTTGCCGCCACAATTTTGGGTGCGGCGGGGGCGGTTTGGCGCGCCGTCCGGATGCCGCCCGCCGAAGCAATGCGGCCACCCGTACCGCCGCTCTATACCAAGGCGCAGTTGGGTACCGGTCGGCTCGCCCGCTGGTTCGATCAGCCGACCCGGATTATCTTGAGGCAGGTGCTGCGCACGCCGTTGCGCTCATTTCTGACCACCCTCGGCGTCGCTATGGCGATGGGGGTGCTCATCTCGTCAATGCAATGGGCCGACTCCATTAACCACATCGTCGATGTCTATTTCTTTCAGGCACAACGGCAAGACATCACTGTCGGCCTGGTGGAAGCCCAATCCAGCGAGGTAGCCCGATCGTTCGAACGGTTGCCCGGAGTCCTATCGGTGGAGCCGATGCGCCTCCTGAGCGCCACATTTTATGCGGGAGCACGGTCGCACAGGGGCACGATACAAGGCGTTTCGCCCGACCCGGTCCTGAGCCCAATTTATGATGCCCGCCGCCAGGAGATTCGCGTTCCCGCCGCCGGCCTCGTACTTTCGACCGCGTTGGCCGACAAGTTGAATCTGGGCCGCGGCGACACTCTCTGGGTTCAGGTTCGCGAAGGACGGCGGCCGCTTCGGCAGCTGCGCGTTGCCGACGTGTTCGAAACTTTTATCGGCACGGCGGCATACATGAACCTCGATGCGCTCAATCGCATGCTCCGCGAACGCCCCAGCGTAAACTACGTCAACCTCCTGGTCGATTCGGCGCAAAATCCAGCGTTTTTCTCCACCCTCAAGGACACTCCGAAAATTGCCTCCGTCACGTCGCGCCGCGCGGCGGTCGACACCTTCAACAAGACGCTTGGCGAAACAGTCATGATCTTCATCTCGTTTTTCGTCGTCTTCGCCTGCACCCTGGCTTTTGGCGTGGTATACAACAGCGCCCGCATTGCGCTGTCCGAACGCGGTCGCGAACTCGCGACCTTGCGTGTTCTTGGCTTCGCCCGGGCCGAAGTCTCCTACATTCTTCTCGG
>CAYYBI010000058.1:0-2563 GCA_964469835.1 uncultured Rhodospirillaceae bacterium | reverse complement strand
GCGCCGACGGCGGCCAGGCTCGACGCGCCGATGATGCCCGGCTCCGCCAGCGGGTTGCGGAAAAGACCCTGCAGCCCGGCGCCGGACAGGCCGAGTGTCGCGCCGATCAACAACCCCAAGGCGGCGCGGGGCAGCCGGATCTCGCGCATGATTATCGTGGTCGTCTCGTCGGCCCTGCCGAACAGGCCCGCGAAGACGGCCTCGGGCCCAAGCGCGGCGGGCCCGATGGAGAGCGACAAAGACAGGGCGGCGAGTACCGCAATTCCCAAAAGCGGCAGTGTCCAGCCCAGAGAATTCCGCGCGCGGGTGGCTGGGATTGCGGTCATGGGTGTTTCCCTCCGCCGGTCAAACGGCTACGGAATTCGGCGAGTGCTTCGACCGCTTGGACGGTTTCCGGTTGGCCGCAGACCCAGAACCGGCTCGGCAGGATAATCTGCGGCGTCTTGTCCAGGACTCGTTGCAGCGCGGGATGGGCGAGCGATTCGTCGGCGCGGGAAATCGCGTCCGGCGTGGGACGGCCCATGATCATGGCGTCCGGGGGATCCATCAACAGGGATTCGAGAGAGACGCGGCCGATGCCGGCCGTGGATCGGTGGTTGCGGAAACCGGCCAGGGTCATCACCGCCTGCGGCAGGGTGCGCCGGCCATGCACATGGCCGCCGGAGCCGTAGACGAGCGCCGTCGGCGCGTATCCAGGTTCCGATTTTATTGCAGCGAGCCGCGCTTCCATGTGGGCGATCAACGCGGCGCCTCGCACCGGCGCGGCGACGGCGGTCGCGAGACGTCGGATGTTTTGGCGAATGCCGGCGAAATCGTGTGCCAAGGAGAGTTCCAATAGGGGAACGCCGACGCGTCGCAGCAGCGTTTTCGTCGCCGGTGTGGTGAACGCGCCGGCAACGACCAGATCCGGCGCGAGGGCGAGAATTTCCTCGCCGCCGCCCCGGTTGCGGGGGACGCCTTGCGCACGCCCCAGCATGGTCGAGAGTTCCCGCCGGTCGACCAGGCGGCTGAGCGACCGAATCCGGTTCTGGTCTACCAAGTGGAGCAGCAACTGGTCGGCGCAGAGGTAGATGGAAACGATACGCTGGGGCCCGGCCCATCCGGGGGTCGCATGGAACAATAACAGCAACAGCAGCGCCGCCGGCCACAGCAAGGGCCGGCAGTCGCGCGGGACGAAGGGCGGTCGCCGGGTCATCCCTTGCCTTTCAAGACGGTCAGGGGTTCGAAGCGGATCCGGACGCCGCCGAAAGCGGAAATTCCGGGGGTTCCGAAGGTGTATACCTCCTCGTAGCTCTGGTTGAGCAGGTTTTCGGTCCGGACGAACAATTCGATCTGATCACTGACGCGGTAGGACGCGGCGGCGTTTAAAAGTGCGTATCCGCCGAGCGTTACCTGCCGGAACGGACCGAACGCATTGTCCTGTTGTGGGCCGTTATAGTTCAGATCGACGCTGACATTGGCGCGCTTTTTCTCAAGAAACGCGTAGTCGAGCTTTACGTTCGCCGCGTGCCGCGGCCGGCGTACCAATTGTGTCCCGCTGGGATTCTCCGTGGTCATCCAGGTATAGCTCCCGCTAACCTCTAGTCCCTCCGTCAGCTGGGCTCGGCCCGCCATTTCGACGCCGGTGATCCGGGACGTTCCGGACAGGTTTATCGCCGTGCTGCCGAAGCCTTCAATCAGATCGTCGATACGGTTCTGAAAGAAGGTCACGTCACCGACGAAACGCCCGCCAAACAGATTTTGTTCGATGCCGACGTCGAAGCCCCGGGCGCTCTCCGACCGCAGGTTCGGATTGCCGGTGAAGGACGATGTGAAGCCGAACAGTTCGAACACCGTCGGGTTCTTGACCGCGGTTCCGATACTCGCATGCAGCTTGCTGTTGGTTTCGGGAATCTGGATTGCGGCGGTCACGCGGTAGGTGGTGGCGTTCTCGAACAGGTCGTTGTCATCGAACCGGCCGCCGCCGGTCAGGAAAAGTCGATCGGCAAATCCGATTTGATACTGACCAAAATAAGATTGGGAGTCGATCGACTGGTCGACATCGGAAAAGGCGGATTGGGCGCGTACCTTGTCTCGCTCGTTCTCCACACCGAAGGTGGCGGTGTGCTTCGACGCGATAATCTCCTGAGTTTCGAAGATAAAGTTCGTTTGATACTGCCATTTGCGGCGAGTGCCGGTGGTGTTGCTGGCACCGAAGGCGCCGCCGTCGCTGTCCAATTCATTCTCAAACAGCGATCCTGAAAGCCTGTTTTCCCACATGCCGTCGAGCAGCGTTAGTTTGATCTCGCCGCGGCCGGATCGTTCGAGGCTCTCGGTAGAGGAATCGTCATCGACCGCGACAAAGGTAAAAGCGTCCGTGTCCTGTTTGCCGCGCCGCCATCGACCCACAAGGCTGAACTCCAGAATGTCCCATGGCCGAATCGCCATGCTGCCGTTGACGGCCCGGTTTCGGTACGAATCGCTCTCGCTGTTGCCGCGGTCTTCCGATGCGGCCGAGATCCCGTCGGTCCGGTAATACGAGCCGTCCAGGGCGACGTTGTAGCGCTTGCCGCCGGCACGCACA
>CAYYBI010000057.1:0-4780 GCA_964469835.1 uncultured Rhodospirillaceae bacterium | reverse complement strand
CTCGTAACGCGACGACAATTGTGTCCGGGTTTTCATCGAGCTCGGTGATTAACTTTGGAATGTCTTCCGGCCGATCCTCGCCATCCGCATCCATGACGACGACGGCATCCACTGCGTCACGACTCGCTGCCCTCCCGAAGGCCGAGCGCAATCGCCCGTTGGCTGCCCATGTTATAGGCGAGGTTGAGAAGTTCGATGCCCTGGATCGCGCCCTCCCTATCGGTGCCGTTCAGTGTGTCCGGCGGCGGCATGCTGGATCCGTCATTTACGACAATCAGCGAAGCCGTCACGGACCCGTCGGAAAGCGTCCGATTAATATCTTCGACCAACTGCGCCAGCGATTCCCAATCGTTGAATACCGGAATTACGAAGGTAAGCCGCAAAAATATTCACCACAGGTTCGAGGAAAATTACGATACCGCGGAATTACATCTTCGATGAACCGCCATGGCAACATGCTTTAGCTCATGGTTGACGAATTCAGGTCGGCGGGGCCGATTGTCGGTGTTTCGGCGAGCCCATATAGTCGGATTCGCCGCAAACCCGCATCAATGATCGGAATATCGCCATGACCGAGTACGGCGCCGCCGCGTTGAACCTGAAAATTACCGGAAAATTGTGCGACTTCCTCTCCGAGTCGCGGTTCGAGGACCTGCCCGAGGCGGCGGCGCATGCGGGCCGGCGCGGCGTGCTGGACTGGATCGGTTGCGCGCTGGCCGGCAGTGATCATCCGACCATCACGATGCTGATCTCGGTGCTGGAGGAGGCCGGCAGCACGCCACTCGCAACCGTGTTCGGCCGCGACACGAAGCTCGGCCTGCTGGACGCCCCGATCGCCAATGGGCAGATGGGACATATGCTCGACTACGACGACACCCATATGCGCGGCGTGGTGCTGCATGCGAGCTCGCCGATCCTGGCCGCGCTGTTCGCGCTGGCCGACCGGGGCGGCATTACGGGCGCCGACTTCCTGGCCGCCTACGCGGCCGGATTCGAAGCCGGTGTCCGCGCCGGTCAGGCGGCACCGGCCCACCATGACGGCGGTTGGCATCTGACGGGCACGCTCGGATCGATTGCCGCCGGGGCGGCGGCAGGCAGGCTGCTCGGGCTCGACCCGCGCGAGCTGACGCACACGCTTGCCATCGCCACGACCCAGGCCGCCGGCATGCAACAGAACCGCGGAACCATGTGCAAATCCTTCCACGCCGGAAAGGCGGCCTATCACGGGGTTCTGGCGGCATTGCTCGCCGCAAAGGGCTTCGACGGTTCCGACGAGATCCTGGAAGGAAAGAAGGGCTTCTGCAGAATTTACTCGACGTCCACCGAAGCCGAGGCGATCCTGGATCAACTCGGCAAGCGTTGGGAAATCGTCAATAACGGTCACAAGCCCTATGCCTGCGGCGTCGTTCAACACCCGGCGATCGACGCAATGATCGCGCTGGCCGGAAAAGCGCCTGCCGGCCCGGACGCCATCGCTTCGGTCGAATTGCACGTTCATCCGCATGCGGTGACAATCACCGGGGTCGCCGAACCGGAAACCGGCCTCAAGTCCAAATTCAGCCTGACCCATTCCGCGGCGGTGTCATTCATCGACCGGACGGCCGGGATCGAGCAATACAGCAATGAACGCGCGCTAGCGCCGGAGGTGGTCACCCTGCGGCGGAAAATCACCGTGACGACCGACGATACGCTGCAAAAGGATCAGGCACGGGCAACCGTCGTGTTCGCCACCGGCGACCGCGTTGAAACATTGGTCGAACACGCGGCCGGCACCGTCGCCAACCCGATGACCGACGCGGCGATCGAAAGGAAATTCCTCACCAACGCGACACCGGTGATCGGCAACGACCGGGCGGTGCGGATACGCGATATGGTATGGCAACTCGAATCCACAGCGGATATGCGGACACTGACCGCTTTGTGCGCGTAAGGGCGCCGAACAGGGAGACTGAAGAATGGCAAAGAGCGACACACCAGCGGCCAGGCCGGTCATCGCCGAGCAAATCGCGGACTGGGCGGCAGCCGTTGCGCCGGCGGCGGTTCCGGGCGCGGTTCGCACGATGGCGGGAAACGTCTTGCTGGATTTCGCGGGTAATTGCGTCTCGGCGCGCAATTTCGATTACATCCGCAGCCTGACCGATAGCTGGGACGGCGAGGGCGACTGCACCGCCTTCGGACACGCCCGCGGCTTCGATGCGGCCGGCGCCGCGGTCGTCAACGGCACCGCTGCGCATGGCGAGGATTTCGACGACACTTTCGAAGGCTCACCCGTCCACGCCGGCGCGCCGGCCATGCCGGCGGTTCTGGCGGCGTGCGAACGCTATGGCCGGAGCGGCGGCGACGCACTGACCGGTGCGGCGGTCGCGATGGAGCTCATGTGCCGCATGACCGTGGTCGCACCGACGGCGATCCACCGGGCCGGGTTTCATCCGACAGCGGTGATCGGCGCGATGGGAGCGGCCGCGGGCGTGGGATCGGTTCTCGGCCTCAACCCCGCCGCCATTGCCAACGCGCTCGGCATCGCCGGCAGCATGGCGTCGGGAATTATCGAATACCTCGCCGAGGGAACCTGGACCAAGCGCCTGCATCCCGGCTGGGCAGCGCAATGCGGGTTGCGCGCCGCGCTGATGGCGCGTTCCGGGTTCACCGGACCGCGCACCGTGTTCGAGGGCACGCACGGATTTTTCTTCACCTTCGCCGACCCGTCCATCGAACAGGACTTCTCACACCTGACCGCCGGCCTCGGCGAGGATTGGCGGATGGAGCGCCTCGCCTTCAAACCCTATGCCTGCGGCACCATGGCGCAGCCCTATATCGATTGCGCGATCGGGCTCGCCAAGGGCGGCGTCAAGGCGGACGACATCGCCGCCATCGAATGCGAGACCGGCGAGGGTATCGTGCACCGGCTGTGGGAGCCGCTGGCGGAGAAACACCGGCCGTCGACGCCCTATTCGGCGAAATTCAGCATTCCTTATCTGATCGCCGTGGGCTTCCTCGACGGCGCGGTCGGGCTCGCGCAGTTTTCCGAGGATCGCATCCACGACCCGGCGATGCTCTCCTTGGCGGGAAAGGTGCGTTATGTCGTCGACCCGGACAACGAATACCCGCGCAACTACAGCGGCCATATCCGCGCGACGCTGAACACCGGCGAGGTGGTGGAAGTACGGCAACCACACATGCGGGGCGGCACGCGGGAGCCGTTGTCCCGGGAAGAACTGATCGGCAAATCCCGCAACAACACGCTGTTCGGCGGCTGGAGCGAAAGCCGCGCGGATGCGCTGCTGCACTGGTGCGACGGGTTGTTTGACGCCGACAGCCTGGACGGCATCCAACAATTCCGCGCCTAAACCCGGGACACTCGGCCGGCCCCAACAAAAACGCCCCGGAGCAAGCCCCGGGGCGTTCGACCGAAATCAATTGGCACTTCGTAACAGTCGAAAGGCCTTCTATGACCCCGCCTGCGCTTTCATAAGATCGCGGATTTCCTCCAGCAGAACTTCCTGTTTCGGCGGCGCGGCGGGCGCGGCGGGCGCTGCTTCTTCCTTCTTCTTCAAATTGTTCATGCCCTTGACGACGATGAACAAGGCGAAGGCGACGATCAGGAACTTGATGCAGGCGTTGATGAACAGCCCGAGATTGAGCGTTACCGCGCCGGCCTTCTTGGCGGCGGCCACGCTGGCATAGGTTCCATCGCCCTTCAGCACGATGAAGAACTCGGAAAAATCGACACCGCCCAGCAAAAGTCCGATCGGCGGCATGAAAATATCGTCCACCAGGGACGATACGATCGTGCCGAAGGCGGCGCCGATCACGATGCCGACCGCCATGTCCACCATATTGCCCTTCAGGGCGAATTGTTTGAATTCATTTAGCATTTAGTCTTCCTCATTTGGTACCCCTCCGAACGATCCGGCGGCATGCCGAAACAATGCATGTGCCACCGCCGATTCGTCGGCGCGAGGGTAGCGGAATACAAACACGAACACCAGTTGACGCCGCGCAGACGGCAGTACCGCGACCGACCGATCGCGCTCAGTAGCAACGGGTGCGCACGCCCAATTGTTTGCGGCCGCCGGGCAGATACCGCTAGATGTCGTCCGGACGCGGTTCCGCGGCGGTGCGTAGGAGCGTAATAGGCCGGTGCGGGCGGCGACTATTGTCGTGGCGACAATGGCAAGACCCGGTCGCCAAGGCGCAGCACCCGGTGTTGGGACGCGGCGACGGTGACGGCGCCGCGCTTGATGGCGTCCCAGGCTTCGGACGCGTCGGCGCCGTCGAAACGCCAATGATCAAATCTCTTCCAAGTCTCTCCGTCCCGCCGGAATCCGTAGAATTGAATGTTGTAGCGCGAATTTCGGCGCGCAAAGACATACTCGGTCGGCGCACCGCCGACCAGGTCGGCTGCAAGCAGCGCACAGATCGCGGGCGTCCTCTTGGCGCAACCCGTGAGGATGTCGCGTTTCGACGACAGCAGGAATTGGCGAAATGCCGGATCCGGCGCCTGGCCCGCCGGCCATAAGAGGAACGACTCGAATATCCGTTCCGGGGAATCGCCATACTCTTCCCGGCGCTTTACGTTTCGCTGCCACTCTCCATACCGGGTCGATTGGTCAAGGATCGCCAAATTTCGGTCGATTTCCTGGCGCTGCGGCAAGGAGTCGTCCGTACGGATCCGCTCGAGGGCCGTGCGGCCCGATGCGCCGAGCTTGAATTTCATCAGGCCGAAGTCGAACTCCGCGGGCACGACCTGGCCAGAGGCAAGGCGGTTAAACTGGTTGCC
>CAYYBI010000056.1:0-3270 GCA_964469835.1 uncultured Rhodospirillaceae bacterium | reverse complement strand
CCTTGCCCGCCAGGCCGGCGTGAACCCCGTTGGACACGCTATTCGCCTCGCCTATCACGGGAAACCGAATGAGAAAAGCGACTCATTTCTGACGATCCCGTTGCATACGGCCGCCGGATTGCCGCCGAAATGGTTCGCGGGCAAGGTCGTGTTGATCGGCGTCGACGATCCCGCATTCCGCATCCATCGGATTCCTGCGCCGGCGGCCGAAGGCAGCGATACCGGACGACTTTCGGACCTGACAATCCAGGCGCACGCCACGGCCCAGCTTATTGCCAGCCGCGCCGCAGCCGTGCCGACAGAATTCTCGTCACTGCTCGCCATCTTTCTATTTGCATCGGCCGCATCGGCGCTTGCCACGCTGCGATTCCGGACACCGGTCCGGCTCGCTGTTGGTGGGAGTGGCTTGACATTGCTCGTCGGCGCCGACGTCGCTCTGGCTTGGACGACAGGTATTGCCATACCCGTGCTGATGCCCGCCCTCGCCTTCGTTGCCTCCTATGCACAAACCAACGCCGCCGTGCGCCGCTTTACGCGCAGCCGCCGGGATTATCTGCGCGACCGGTTCAGCGAGCGCACCTCCGCCGACTTGGTCCGTCAAATCGTCGCCAGCCCGGAACGGGCCGGCCTGGAAGGGACACAGCACGCGGTGACGGTGCTGATCAGCAACCTGAATGACTTTTCGCAGCTCGCCGACAGCCTTCGCCCCGAAGAATTGATCTCGGTCTTGAATGGCTATCTGGAAGGCCTGTGCGCCATCATCGCCGAGCATGACGGCATCGTCGACCGCATCAACACGGATTCCGTGGTGGCAGTGTTCGGTGCGCCCTTGGAGCAGTCCGACCACGGCAGCCGCGCCGTGCGCTGTGCCCTGGCGATGGATGAATTCGCGCTCTCCTATCGTGAACGCCGGGTTACCAATATCGGCAAGATGGGGCATACGCGGTTCGGCATTCACACCGGCAACGCGACCACCGGCAATTTCGGCGGCAAGGCAATCTTCGCCTATGGCGCTGTCGGTAAGACAGTAAGTCTCGCCGGCCGGCTGGAACGGGCGAACAAGGCGCTCGGCACCCGGATCTGCATCAGCGTCGAGGCGGCCCGCGCGGCCTCGGACATCATCGTCCGGCCAATCGGCAGCCTGCGCTGGGACGACAGCGACATGCAGGTCGATGTTTTCGAACCGCTGCCCGAGGCGGCCAGCGATACGCCCCAGGTCGAGGCCTATATACGCGCCTATCGCATGGTCATGCAGGAAGACCCGGAAGCCGCCGCGGAACTCGCCCGGGCGGCAAAAATCGCACCGGCAGACCCGCTGCCGAAGCTCTATCAATTCCGTCTGTCACAGGGCAAAGCCGGCACGACGATCGTGCTGAGGGCTTAGCGACGCGCACCACCGACACACAGGGCATTTGCATACAGCCTGATTCGCCTTTCGTAACCTATTCTCCGTCACCCCGGACAAGCGGCCACGCCGCGGCGATCCGGCGTCCAGAACGGAAAGAGCGGCGTTCTGGCGTCCCTGGTTCCCGGCTCTCCGCTACGCTACGGCCGGGATGACGTATATGGGGCCGCCACTCGAGCCATCACTCAATACGGCCGGTCGCCGAGGATGACGGTGCGGTGCATCAGCCGGTGTAGCGTGGGATCGAAGGCGTCACGCCGGTGCATGGCGCAGCGGTTATCCCACAGGATCATGTCGCCGAGCTGCCATTGCTGCGTCCAGCCGAGCTCCGGATTGCCGGTGGCGTGCGCCCACAGCGCGTCGAGCAATTCCTCGCTCTCGTCCACATCCATGTCCATGATGTAGGACCGCGCGCGGCGGCCGAGATAGAGCGCCTTGCGGCCGGTTTCCGGATGGGTGCGCGCAATCGGATGCACGGCGCCGGGAACGTCGCGCACATCGCTGTAGTCGATATCCTCCAGCCCTTCGCGCACGCGACCGGAACTATTCTGGGTCTGGTCGTGCTTGATCTTGCGGCCCTCGATGGCGCGGCTCAACTCGGCCGGTAGCGTCTCCAACGCCAGATACATATTCAGAAACCCCGTATCGCCGCCGTCCGCAGGGACTTCGAGCGCGTGCAGCAGACTGCCGGTCGGCGGCAGGTCGAGATAGGACATGTCGGTGTGCCAGACCAGTTCGCCACTGCCGAGCGATCCGGTCGCCTTCCCGTCGATCTCGATATTCGTGATGCGGCTCATTTCCGGAAATTCGGACATCCACGGCGCTCCGGCAAAGCGCGTACGCGGCGAGAGGTCGAGCGCGCCGAAGCGTCGCGCGAAGTCAAGATGCGCCCGGTCGTCGAAATCCTGTCCGCGAAACCGCAACACCAGATGGTCGAGCCAGGCCTGCTGGATTTCAGCGAACTGCGCGTCGGTGACCGACTGGATATCGAAGCCGCTGACATCGGCGCCGAGCGCCGCACCGCTGGGAACAACCGTGATTTCCGACATGTGTTTCTCCTTAGTGGCTGTTAGTCAGCGAATCGCCGAAAAGCCGATCGCGGTTCCTGAACTCATCCTTCGTCAGGCTCAGGATGAGGCATCTAATCCAGTTAGGTATTTAAACCATCCTCACCCTGAGCTTGACGAAGGGTGCGGATGGGGCTCACCGGTATTGAGTATCGACTCCCCATAGATTGGCGGCGCGGGCCGGTGACTGAATGCGATAGCCGATTATAGGATGCGCCGCTGCCGCCGCAACACAGGCCCTGGCATGGACCAGGACCCGGTGTTGACAAGCCGCCGCGCAGCGCGGAATTTTGGGCCATGCAGTTCGACAATCTCCATATCGTCGTCACGGGCGGACCCGGTGGACTCGGCCAGGCTGTCGTTGGCCGTTTGCTTGACGCCGGGGCCAGTCTGCACCTGCCGGTGGAAGCGGCATCGCACCTCGATGGGTTTCCCCATGCCGGCCAGGCCAGGCTGTCGACCGAAATCGATATCGACCTGACCGATGCGGCGGCGGTGGACGCGTATTACGCGGGCCTGCCCCCGCTCTGGGGCTCGATCCACCTAGCCGGCGGTTTCGCCATGGCGCCGCTCGCCGAGACCGACGCGGAGGCGTTCCAGAGCATGGTGGACATGAACCTGCGCACCTGCTTCCTGTGCTGCCGCGCGGCCGCCGGGTCGATGGCGGCGGGTGGAAGTGGCGGGCGCATCGTCAATGTCGCGGCCCGGCCGGGGTTGGAGCCCCGCAGCGGCGGCGGCATGGCGGCTTACGCGGCATCCAAGGCGGGCGTGGCCGCGCTGACCGCGGCGCTCGGCGAG
>CAYYBI010000055.1:0-8075 GCA_964469835.1 uncultured Rhodospirillaceae bacterium | reverse complement strand
AGCACCGTATTGCCGACGATAATGCTCTCTTCCGGAACGATCTTGCTGTCTTCCGGGGGGTGTATCACCAGTCGTCCGCCGCTCAACCCTTTGCCGACATAGTCGTTCGCTTCGCCGATCAGTTCGATCGACACGCCGTGCGCCAGAAAGGCGCCGAAACTTTGCCCGGCGGTCCCGGTCATCTTTATTGAGATCGTATCTTCGGGCAGCCCCTTATGCCCGTAGCGCTTGGCCACCTCGCCCGACAGCATCGCGCCGACCGTGCGGTCGGTGTTGCGGATCTTGCTTTCGATGGTGACCGGCGTGCCATCGGTCAGGGCCGGCTGCGCCTGCTCGATCAGCGACCGGTCCAGGACCTTGTCGATTCCGTGGTCCTGCCGCTCGTCATTGCGGATCGCGACCCCCGGTGCGGCTTCCGGCGTGTGCAGTATGCGCGACAGGTCGAGCCCCTGCGACTTGAAGTGTGCGATCGCCTTGTGCTGGTCGAGAAGGTCGGAACGGCCGATCAGATCGTCGAAACTCCGGAAGCCGAGCTGCGCCATGAGTTCGCGGACTTCTTCGGCGACGAAGAAAAAATAATTGATGATGTGTTCCGGTGTGCCGGTGAACCGTTGGCGCAATTCCGGGTCCTGGGTCGCGATGCCGACCGGACAGGTATTGAGGTGACATTTGCGCATCATGATGCAGCCGGCGGCGATCAACGGGGCGGTCGCGAACCCGAATTCGTCGGCGCCAAGCATCGCGCCGATCACGACATCGCGCCCGGTGCGCAATCCGCCATCGACCTGGACGGCGATTCGTCCGCGTAGCCGGTTCAACACCAGCGTCTGGTGCGTTTCCGCCAGCCCAATTTCCCAGGGGGAGCCGGCATGGGTGATGGAGGTGAGCGGGCTTGCACCGGTACCGCCCTCGAACCCCGAGATCGTTACATGATCGGCTTTCGCTTTCGCGACGCCCGCCGCGACCGTGCCGACGCCGACCTCGGAAACCAGCTTTACGCTGACGTCGCCGTCCGGATTGACGTTTTTCAGATCGTAGATGAGCTGCGCCAGATCTTCGATGGAATAGATATCGTGATGCGGCGGCGGAGAAATCAAACCCACGCCCGGCGTCGAATGGCGCACCTTGGCGATCACGGCATCGACCTTGTGGCCGGGCAGCTGGCCGCCCTCGCCGGGCTTCGCGCCTTGCGCCATTTTGATCTGCATCATGTCCGAATTGACCAGATATTCGGTGGTTACGCCGAAGCGGCCGGAGGCAACTTGCTTGATGGCCGAACGCCGCGAATCGCCGTTCGGCATTGGCGTGAACCGGTCGGCTTCCTCGCCGCCCTCGCCGGTATTCGACTTGCCGCCGATCCGGTTCATCGCAACGGCAAGCGTGGAATGCGCTTCGCGCGAGATGGACCCGAACGACATGGCGCCGGTGGAGAATCGCTTGACGATCTCGGCCGCCGGCTCGACCTCATCGACCTTAATCGGAGCATTCGAATGGCTGAATTCGAACAGCCCGCGCATCGTCATCATCCGTGCGCTCTGGTCATTCACCAGCGCCGCGAACTCGCGATATTTTTCTTCGGCATTGCCGCGGACGGCGTGTTGCAGGCTTGCGATTGTATCCGGTGTCCAGGAATGCGCTTCGCCGCGAATTCGCAGTGCGTACTCGCCACCGGCATCGAGGAAGTTGCGGTAGATTTCATCATTGCCGAAGGCTTGGTGATGCCGGACGACGGTTTCCTCGGCAATCTCCCGCAGACCGACGCCCTCGATCGCCGTGTGCGTGCCGAAAAAATGTTCGTGGACGAAGGTACTCGCCAGCCCAACCGCGTCGAAGATCTGCGCGCCGCAATAGGATTGGTACGTTGAAATGCCCATTTTGGACATGACCTTCAGGATGCCCTTGTCGGCCGCCTTGATGTAGCGTTTTTCCGCTTCGGCATGGGTCACTTCATCGGGCAGTTCGCGCCGCATCTCCGACAGTGTCTCGAACGCCAGATACGGATTTATGGCTTCCGCGCCGTAGCCCGCAAGCAAGCAGAAATGATGCACTTCCCGGGCCTCACCGGTCTCGACCACAAGACCAAGCCCGGTGCGCAATCCCTGGCGTATGAGACGGTGATGCACCGCCGATGTGCCGAGCAGCGCCGGTATGGCGATGCGGTCCGCGCTGACCGGCCGGTCGCTCAGAATGATGATGTTATAATTTTCGTGGCGGGCATTTTCCGCCTCGTCGCAGAGTGCGTCGAGCGCGTCTTTCATCCCGTCCGCGCCGCCTTCGGCCGGATAGGTCAGGTCGAGGGTAATCGTTCGGAAATCATTGTCGGCGACTTCCCCGATCGACCGAATTTTCTCCAGATCGTCATTCGTCAGGATGGGCTGGCGGACTTCCAAGCGTCGGTGGGCGCCACTTGTATCATGGCCGAGCAAATTCGGTCGCGGGCCGATGAAGGAGATCAGCGACATCACTAATTCCTCGCGGATCGGATCGATCGGCGGGTTGGTGACCTGGGCGAACAGTTGCTTGAAATAGGCATAGAGCAGCTTGGGACGCTTCGACAACGCCGCGATCGGCGTGTCACTACCCATCGATCCCGTGGCTTCCTGGCCGGTGGTTGCCATCGGCGCCATGATCGTCTTGATATCTTCCTGCGTGTAGCCGAACGCCTGCTGGCGGTCGAGCAGGCTCGGCGTATTCGGCCGTTCGGGACCGTGCGTTGTCGCGGGCAAGCCTTCGAGTTTGATTTGCGTCCGGTCGAGCCATTCCTGATAGGGCTGGGCCCGGGAAAGCTCCGCCTTGATTTCCTCGTCGTCGATAATCCGGCCCTGATCGAGGTCGATCAGCAGCATCTTGCCTGGTTGCAGCCGCCATTTTTTGACGATCCGCCCTTCCGGCGTGGGTAGGACGCCCATTTCCGATGCCATCAGCACGGTGTCGTCATCCGTCACCAGATAGCGCGCCGGGCGCAGCCCGTTGCGGTCGAGCGTCGCGCCGATCTGTCGGCCGTCGGTAAAGGCGACCGCCGCCGGTCCGTCCCAGGGTTCGATCAGAGCGGCGTGATATTCGTAGAAAGCCCGGCGTTTCGCATCCATCAGGGCATTGCCCTTCCAGGCCTCCGGGATCAGCAGCATCATGGCGTGCGCCAATGAATAGCCGCCGCGGAGCAGGAGTTCGAGGGCGTTGTCGAAACAGGCTGAATCGGATTGCCCTTCAGCGATCAGCGGCCAAACCTTGTCGAGATCGTCGCCGAACAGATCAGACCGCATGCTGTGCCGGCGCGCGTTCATCCAGTTCAGGTTCCCGCGCAAGGTGTTGATTTCACCGTTATGGCAAATCATTCGGAAAGGATGCGCAAGCTTCCAGGTCGGAAATGTGTTCGTCGAAAACCGCTGATGCACCATGGCCAATGCCGAGACGACCCGGTCGTCGGAGAGGTCGCGGAAATAGCTCCCGACCTGGTCGGCCAGCAACATACCCTTATAGACGATGGTTCGCGCCGACAGCGAAGGGAGGTAAAAATCGCCATAGCCGTCGCCCATTGCCTCGATTGCAAGCTCGGCTTGCTTGCGGATGACGAACAATTTGCGCTCGAAGGCGTCCGTATCAGGACAATTGGCGCCGCGGCCGACAAAAACCTGCCGCACGGCGGGTTCGGTCGGCTTGACCGATTCTCCGAGATTGTCGGCATCGACCGGCACGTCGCGCCAGCCGAGAATTGTCTGACCCTCGGCCACGACGAATTTCTCGAAAATCGTCTTGCATTTCCGCTGTTGCGTGGCGGATTTAGGCAGGAACACCATACCGACGGCGAAGTCGCCGGGGGGCGGCAACTCAAAGCCCAAGGAAGCGCATTCTTCGCGATAGAAGGCGTCCGGCAGCTGGATCAGGATACCGGCGCCATCGCCGGCCCGCGGGTCGGCGCCCACCGCGCCCCGGTGGGTGAGGTTGCGCAGGATCCGCAAACCCTGATCGACGATCGAATGGCTTTTCTTGCCCTTGATATTGACGATGAATCCGATACCGCACGAATCGTGCTCGTGGCGACCGTCGTAGAGTCCCTGCGGCTTCGGGAATCCCGGAATTCGGGTATGGCGACGGACGGCTGGCTTCACGTTTTCTCCTCTAATTGCCGCCACTCGGGCGATCTGTTTTCATTTGAGCGAGATCGGACGGCTCGCGCGCCGCAACCTATCAACATTGCGGCGACAAAACAAAAGCCCCGGGCGAACTCGCGGGGGGCTAGCGAATATCCAAAAAAGTAGATCGCCTTGGCAAATTGTCAACAAAAACGGTAGTGCCGCCAGCCGTTGTCCGGGGTGTGGCCGCGCCGATCCACGGTGCCGTTAGTGCCAAATTGCGGCGCGCCATTTGAGTCCGATCAGCGCGGTAAAGGTAATCCCGACAATGCAATAGAAGGTAATCGTGGTGGCATAACCGATCCAGCCGATGAGCACGCCGGACCCCATCAATCCCAAAGGCAGTCCGTAAATGGCGAGGGCGCGAACGCCCATGACACGGCCTCTGTATTCCGCGGTAACCGTGCGGAGCAAAGTGACCGACATGGTGACCATCCCGGCGCCTTGGGCGAGGCCGATCAGGACCAGTGTGGGTGCGCCGGTTGCCCGGGATTCCAGCTGTCCCAGCACCAGCAACAGCGCATACCAAATCGTAATGTAGATGAGCATGAACCGGGCGGGGCGCCGTGGTCCGCCGGTCCATGCCATTAGCAGTGATGCCAGCAGAGCCCCGCTGGCATATCCCGCGACGAGCTGGCCAAGGCCGTTCTCGTCCAGCATATAGACCTCCTTGGCGACATACGGCAGCAGGCCATTCGACATGGGATAGGCGGTGAGGTTGACCAGGAATGCGAGGCACATGATCGCGAGGACACGGGGCGTGTTCCAGACATAGGCGATGCCGACCTTCATCTCGCGCCAGAATGATGGTCGGCCGGGGCTTCCGTCGGCCGCCGGTTCGGCCGCGTCGGGCATCGGGCGGATGTTGGAGACGCCGAGCGTAAGCAGGAAGCTCGCCGCGTAGAAGACCGTGACGAAGATATAGGCCGCGCCGATGCCGAGAAACGAAAACAGCCCGGCCCCTGCAAGCGCGCCGGCGATCCGGGCGGAATCCTGCGTCGTACGCGACAATCCCAGGGCATTCATCAGCCGGCCCGGCGGCATGGTGTCGCCGATCAGTGAATTGCGCATGACCAGATCGGACGGGCGGCCCAAGCCGACCAGCGCCGCGACGGCGAAGACGAGATAGGGCGTGAGGTGATCGGTCAGGCCGGCGGTCATGATCACCGCCGCCATTGCGGTGTAAAACGCCCGCATGATGCACAGCATCGTGCGCCGGCCGACCTTGTCGGCGACGAGACCCAGCATCGGCGCGATCAGGGTGCCGAGAAACTGCAGCGATCCGAAAATCGTCAAGAGGATCACCGATTCGGTCTGGACCAGCACATACCAGCCGAGGATGATCGTTTCCATCTCGAACGCCCAGGAGGTCGCCAGATCGGCGGGCCACTGAAACCGGTAGCTGCGCACCTTGAAGGGAGCGAGGAACGATGCGGCGCCGTAATTTTTCAATGCGTGTTTGCCGCCGTTGCCCGGTGCCGAATCCGGCGCTATGCCGCTTGCGTCACGGTGGGCGTTTCGCCGGCGATCGTGGTCCGGCGCATATCGCGTTTTTCGGTCGTGTCGTTGAACCGCCGCACCCGGTGCATGGTCTGCCTGTTGTCCCAGATGACCAGATCATGCGGGCGCCAGTGGTGTATATGAACAAACTCCGGCTTGGTGGCGTCCTCCATCAAGTCGCGCAGGAAGATGCGCGCCTCGGGCATCGGCCATCCGACGATGGTGCCCGCATGCGCGGACAAATAAAGCGACTTTCGGCCAGTCACCGGATGTGTCCGGACCAGCCGCTGGCGCACCGGCTTGAAGTTTGCCTTTTCTTCCGCGGTCAGTTCGTCGAATCCAAGCAGCCCGCGCGAGTAAATCAGCGAGTGCTCACACACCAGATCCTCGATTTCCGCCTTGGTCGTTTCATCCAACGCATCATAGGCGGCGCGCATGTCGGCAAATTCCGTATTGCCACCGGTCGCCGGTATGGTGCGGGCGGACAGCAGGGAATACTTCGCCGGAATCGCCCGGAACGAACTGTCCGAATGCCACAGCCGGTTGCCGAGGTTGAACATGCGATGGCGATCGTCGCGGTCGAAGACGCGGTTCTCGCGGTCGAGGTTCGATACGTCGGCTAGCTCCGGCGCGAGCCGGCGTTCCTCCGGCTTGGTGATATTGCTTGCCGCGCCCGGCAGTTCGAGTTCGCCGAAATTCCGGCTAAACGCCATCTGCTGTTCGTCGGTAATGTCCTGGCCGTGAAAGATTAGAATGGCGTATTGGTCCATGCCGGCGTCGATCGCGGTGACTTGGTCCGGCGTAAGCGGGCGTTTCAGGTCGATGCCATCGACCTCGCCGGCAAAGACAGGATGAAGCTGACGAATTTTGACTGTCATGGGCTGCTCTCTGGCTAGGATTCACCGTTGCCGGGATACTCCGGTGCGGTGCTCCATAGTATATCGAGATTGTACCGCGCGGCGAATGGCGGATCGACCTCTCGTCGTTAAGTTGACCGGGACGATGCGGCGGCGCCCGTCGTTTGCCGTCCAGGCCGGGCGTTTCATTTTTTCGGACCATCGATCGCGGCGCCGCTTTCGATCAGTTGCTCGATGGCCGCGGCCTCGTAGCCGAGCTCGGTCAAGATGGCGCGGGTGTGTTCGGCAAATCGCGGCGGCGGCCGCCGGATTTCGGCCGGCGTCGCGGCGAGCGTGAAGGGCGGGTTCATCAGCCGGAGCCGGCCCTCGGTCGGATGGTCGACCTCATGCCAGAATCCGACATCGGCCAAATGCGGATCTGCGACCACGTCTTCGAGGCTGGCAATCGGCATGCAGGCGACGCCGGCATCGGCCAATACGTCGACCCACTCCGCCGTCGTCCGGGTCGCGAAAATACCGTCCAGGATTTCCATCACCTGCGGCAGGTATTTTTTGCGGGACTCCCGCGTCGCCAGGATCGGGTTTTCCCAGAGATCTTCCCGCCCGATGGTGGTGAGCAGCGCCCGCCACTGCTTGTCGCTTCCCACCAGCGCGCAGAGATGCCCGTCTTTGGTCGCGTGCGGCCAGCGGAGCGGGGTGGCGTGCCGTTCCGATCCGACACGGCCCTTCGCAGGCATGAAACTTTCGCCCCAAAGATGTTCCAGCATGGTGAAAGACACCATGCTCTCGAACATCGGCACCTCGACTTCTTGCCCCTCGCCGGTCGCCTGGCGGTGAAAAAGTGCTGCCAGGATGGTATAGGCGGCGAAAATCCCGGTCGTTTTGTCCGCGATCAGCGAAGGTACATATCGCGCGGCTTTGTCGCCGAAGGCTTCAAGCGCGACAAGTCCCGCGGCACCCTGGATGACATCGTCATACGCGGCCCGGCCCGCATAGCGGCCGCCCCGGCCGAAACCCCAAATGTTGCAATAAACGATATCCGGTTTGAGGCGGCGCACGTTCGCATAGTCGAACTTCAGCCGTTCGAGCGGGTCCTGACGCATGTTGTGCAAGAACACGTCGGCATCCCGGACCAGTTTGCGAAGCGTTTCGGCACCGTCCTCGGATTTGAGGTTCAACGCGATGGAGCGCTTGTTCCGGTTGATGTGCATGAAGTTGGACGACATGTCCGGACTCTTCGAGGGGCCGGTCAGGCGGGTCTGATCGCCGTTCGGCGCCTCCACCTTGATCACGTCCGCGCCCATATCGCCCAAAAGCTGGCTGGCATACGGACCGGTGTAGACCGTAGTTACATCGACAATGCGTATTCCATCAAGCGGTCCCGGCATCCAAGTCTCACTCCTATTCTCGGCGGATTTATCGTTCAGGACGCATCGTCGGCGCGTTGATCCTTCGTGGCAAGTGCTGGCGACGTGACAAGCGCCACCAGAATATGGATCATAGGGCAAGCTGCTGCGGCGAGACCACGCCGCCGCCTTTGGGCGCAAGGCGGCACCGAAACAGGTAACCAGGAAGGACCGCCGTG
>CAYYBI010000054.1:0-20780 GCA_964469835.1 uncultured Rhodospirillaceae bacterium | reverse complement strand
TTGCCAGAACCGTTGCCCTGTCCGTTATTGCTGCCGCCGTTGCCGCTTCCCGGGCCTGACCCTCCGGTGTTGCCGCCGCCATTGCCGCTGTTGCCGCAGTTGCCGTTGCCATTGCCGGGGCCACAGGCGGCCTGTTCGATGGTTTGGGCCGTCAAATCAAAGATCTGATGCACCAGCGAACCGAGATGGCCGACAGCAACAAGGATGACGACCGCGATGAGCGCGCCGAGCAGGCTGTTCTCGATCGACGTCGCGCCGGACCTATCGCGGGCCAGAGACCGCAGATTACCCGGCGAATATATGCTCAGTAGCGAATACATTGTTCTCGCATCAACAATACCTGTTAAATACCCATAAAATATAACGGGCGTTTTACTGGTATTATTTTATGTGCTGCCCAATTTTTTGATGTGATGCCTGTCACTATCCAAATAAAATGTTATTATTATTTGTTGTTATATATCAGTGAATTGTGTGGTTTCTAGCCATTTATAGGTAAATTATTATGACGGGCATCACTGAATTTTATATAAATACATACTAATTTTAGCCAAATTTACCATCGACCAGGAAATCAAAATGCAAAAAATTATTCGAAATATCCTCAAAGACGAGAGCGGCGCCACCGCCATTGAATACGGGCTGATCGCCGCGCTTGTTTCGGTTGCGGCTATTGCAGCCCTGACGGCCATGGGTAGCTCTCTGGAGCAGATGTTTAACAAGGTCTCCGGCGAACTGAGTAACGCTGTTAGCGCCGGCGGCTAATACTGTCGGCGAAGCCGATAAAATAGGGGTTTCGTCGAAAGTCGATGCGTGCGTGTGGAACGGGGCGGTCCGAAACGCGGCCGCCCCAATCACATTTGAGAGGTGTAATTCGCGTCGGAAATTCATCGACGCTAAGACACCTGGTCGTACGGCGAATTCGCATGTCCCTATCAAAACGATAGCGGCATGATGAAATGCACCAAGCTCGACGTCTCCAAAACCCTGCGAAGCTAAAGTCGACGGACGTAACGCTCTTGCCGAAATAATATCAACTGATGATCGACCACGAGATTGTTTGGAACGCTAAATGCTTGAACTCGTAATCACCACCTTAATCGTTCTTTTTGTCGGGGGGATCGTGGGATTGGTACAGCAATCTCTGGAGCGTCGCCGCTTCAACGAAGAAACCAACAGGCACGACACACCATGAGGCCCATCACGGCCCATATCGCGAGCGTCTACAGCGCAATAGCTGGCGTTGTCAGATTAAACGGACATGACCTCGCTGAAAGCTAACGAACGCTCCTCCTACCTCACGTCTGTTTGCGTAGATAAAGCCGCGTCGAATGTCCCGTCAGGGCCGAGGCTGTCGAAGAACTCTAATCTAAGCAGGGTTGCGAGGTCCGCTGTTAGAAGGAGCGGGCGTTTTCTTGCCGCAGCAACAGAAATTGTAACGACGATGTCCCCTTCCCGTCCAATATGGACCCCGGTCGAGGGTTGAGCGGACGAAACGCAGATAGCCGGTTTTCTTCTGCTCATGACCCATTTGAGAAGCCGGCCGAAGTTCAGGCTGGACCAATAGGATCGCGGTCAATCGGGAGCAGCGGCGCCATGCTGCTTGTTGATCTGAGAGCCGGAACTTGATATTCATCGTTCATCGTCGAATAACGATGAAGTTGGCCAAATATGACAACTCTCAAAACTCAAGCGGTGGGTGAGCGCGCTACGGCACAGGAGAATTTCCAGCAACTTGCGATGCTCGCTAAGGCGCTTGGGCATCCGGCCCGGCTTGAAATTATTGCAATGCTGCATGAAAGGCAGACCTGCATAGGCTGCGACATCGTGGAACAGATAGGTTTGGCCCAATCCACGACCTCCGAGCATTTGCGTATTCTGAAAGCCGCCGGAATTATCACAGGCGAGATTGATCCGCCCCGCGTGTGCTACTCGCTCAATGCAGAGGTGCTGGAGCCGTTGTGCGAATTTCTTCTTGGGATTGCGGACGCATCCGCAAGCCGAAGGAGAGATCGAGTTGCCTGAAGCGGTCCGCGCCAACGAGGATCGGTGGATCTATCCCCCAACAGTTGACGACGTTCGCGACGCAGAGGCCGCGTTGAATGGCATCGCCGTCGAAACGCCACTGCTCGAGAACTGGAACGTGAATAAACAGCTCTCCGGGAGAGTGCTGATAAAGGCCGAAATGGCGCAAAGAACGGGTTCGTTCAAATTTCGTGGCGCATACAATCGCATCAGGCAACTAACCAAGTCACAACGCGACCGTGGAGTGGTCGCCTATTCGTCAGGCAATCATGCCCAGGCGGTCGCCAGCGCGGCCCGCATGGTGGGGACAAGCGCGCTCATTGTCATGCCGAGCGATGCGCCGTTGAATAAAATAGAACGCACAAGGGAACTTGGCGCAGAGGTCATTACCTACGACCGAACGAAAGAAAAGCGTGAAGAAGTGGCGGAACGCATAGGCGGTAAACGTAACCTTGTCATGGTGCCCCCGAACGAGGATGCGCGCGTTCTGGCCGGGGCTGGGACCGTTGCACTCGAACTCATTCGCCAAGCCAAGGCACGCCAAACCGCCCTGGATACCGTCTTGGTCCCGTGTGGCGGCGGTGGCTTGACGGCTGCGACGGCGCTTGTCTTCGAGGCGCTCTCTCCGGGAACGAAAATTTTTGCCGTTGAGCCGGAACAGTTTGACGATACACGTCGGTCGTTTGAGGCCGGCGAGCGTCTTGCAAATCCAAAGGGAAGAAAGACGATTTGCGATGCGATAATGACGGACATCCCGGGTGAATTAACGTTTTCAATCAATCGCGAACGACTGAGCGGTGTGTTGACGGTTAGCGACGACGACGTTCGCTCAGCGATGAATGTGGGATTCGACCAATACAAAACTGTAATTGAACCCGGTGCTGCTGTCGGGCTCGCGGCAGTTCTCCAAAACAAAATCGATTTTGGGGGCAATACGGTCGCCGTGATCGCGACAGGCGGGAATGTGGATGCAAAAAATTTTTGTGCCGCAATCAACGCAGATTTGAAGGAACCGTCACGCCTGGAATCGTAACTCGGCGAAGACTCGGCTAACAGGTAGGGGACACTTTTGAGCATGCAGGAGAACGATCTTTCACGTCGCTTGGCTGCCGAATTCGGCGGCACCGCTATGTTGCTTGCCACCGTGGTTGGCTCAGGGATCATGGCGGAACGGCTCGCCGCCGGGAATATCGCGGTTGCACTTCTTGGCAACACGATCCCTACCGGAGCGATACTTGTCGTTCTCATCACGTCGCTTGGTCCGGTGTCGGGCGCGCATTTCAACCCGGCAGTCACCTTGGCATTCCTGCTGCGTCGCGAGATCAGGGTTTCGACGGCCTTTCTGTACCTCTTGCTTCAAATCATGGGCGCGATATTCGGCACGCTCATCGCACACGCGATGTTCGAGGAGTCGGTATGGCAGTTGTCGGCGCATGCCCGCACCGGGCCGGCCCAATGGCTCTCCGAAATCGTCGCCACGTTCGGACTCGTAGGCACCATTTTCGCCGCCTTGCGCTGGCGACCCGATGGCGTTGCATGGATGGTAGGTCTGTACATCACTGCGGCCTATTGGTTTACCGCGTCCACCAGTTTTGCGAACCCGGCTGTCACCATCGCACGTGCACTAACCGATACCTTCTCCGGAATTCGGCCGATTGACGCCCCTGCTTTCATCATCGCGCAATGCGTGGGTGCCGTATTGGCGACTGTTGCACTGGGTTGGCTACTTCATCCGAAAGGCTATCCGCAGGCTGGAGCTGGCCGGCAAAAATCTGCGGCCGCTACAGAATAACATAGCGGTTTGGCCGGTTGCGCGAGTGCGATGTCATTCGAAGGCGTTTGAGACTGTGGTCCACCACTGCAGCGAAGCGAGAATGATAGAGGGCGATCGCAGCGGCCTTCGACAAAGATTATTTGAGGAACTGACATGAGCCCGCACACATATCCGTATTTGACGTTGGCCGAACGCCAGCAGAAACCCCGTACGATGGGTCGCACGCTTGTTCAGGACAAGGGTGCGAGTCTTGCGGATATGAAAAACGTCCTCGAGACCACGGGGCCATATATCGACTATTACAAGCCAAGTTCGATCTATCACGCGATCTATCCCGAAGACTTCACCTTCCGGAAAATCGAGATGCTGAAAGAGCACGATATCAAGCCCTTCATGGGCGGCAATGTCGCCGAGCTCGCCTATGCGCAGGGAACCCTCGAGGAACATCTCACCTACACAAAAGACCATGGTTGGGAAGCGACTGAGATTTCCGAAACCTACATAACCTTTCCGGAAGACCTGAAGATCGATCTCATCAAACGCTGCGCCGACGATGGGCTGGAGGTGTTTTATGAATGGGGTCTAAAAAGCCCGACCAAGCCGCTGATGCCGGAAGAAGCTGCCGAGGAAATTTGTCGATATCTCGAGGCGGGTGTCACGGTCGCCATTCTCGAAGAAGGTGAAGTGGATATGCTAATCGGAAGGAACGGCGCGGGCGATTATCCCGACAGGCTAAAAAGACTATTCGAACTGGTGGGACCGGAAAACCTTATGGTGGAATCCAATGAACTCAAGCAGATCGGCTGGTTCATGCGCGAAATGGGCACGATGATCAATATCGGCAATTTGAATTACGACCAGGTCGCGGATATTGAGCCACTGCGCTACGGAATCGGCCGTGCGGTAGACTATGCGATCTACGATCCCTATTTGAACCAGGATTAGAAAAACTCGCTTACAATTCGGCGTTGTACATTGTCAGCCGCTGGCGTTGCAATGTCGCCTTCCGGCTAAATGCCGAAGTTCCCGCTTTTCCGATCTATGTCCGATCTTGCCGCAGTAACAGAAATTGTAGCGACGATGTCCCCTTCCCGTCCAATATGGACCGCGGTTGAGGGTTAAGCAGACGACGCGCAGATGCCTTTATTCGTTTGTGGAAGACCCTTTGCGGACATCCGGTCGGTGTGGGATTGTTATGTATGGCGGTGGTTACGCGGCGCGACCACCGCGCATTGGCAAGGCACTGTGAAGGGAACAGCACAATGAGCTCTTACCGTCCGGTCATCATGGGGACACGCCATGCGGTGGCCGCCGGCCACTATCTGGCGGCGGAAGCCGGGTTCGATGTGCTCAATTCCGGGGGGAACGCCATTGATGCCGGCGTCGCGGCCGGGCTCGCCATCGGCGTCTTGCAGAGCGACATCGTCAATGTGGCCGGAGTGGCGCCGATCCTTCTGTGGATCGCCGAGGAGCGGAAGGTCATCAACATCGACGGGCTCGGCACATGGCCGAGCGCCCTGCCCGCGGATTACTTTCAGCGCGAACATGGCGGCGCGATCCCCGAAGGCATTCTCCGCACGGTGATGCCGGCGGCGCCGGCGGCGTGGCTCTGGGCGCTCGAGCGGTACGGCTCGATGTCGTTCGCGGATGTCGCGCAGTACGCAATCCGGTTCGCACGCGACGGCTTCCCGATGTATCCGCTGCTGCAGGAAAACATCGCCATCGATGAAGAAAAGTATCGCCGCTGGCCGTCCAGCGTCGAGGTCTACCTCCCCGAGGATCGTGTGCCGGAGGTGGGCGACATCTTCGTGCAAGCGGATCTTGCAAAGTCATTGCAGTACATGGCCGACGAAGAAGCGCGCGCCGACGGCAGCCGCGAGGCCGGCATCCGGGCCGCGCGCGACGCCTTCTACAAAGGCGATATCGCCCGGCAAATTGCCCAATACCACGCCGACAACGGCGGGTTTGTCACCTATGAGGATCTGGCGCGCTACGAGGTCCGGATCGAGCCGACCGTCGCGACCCGCTTTGGCGATATTGAAATGCATTGTTGCGGTCCATGGACGCAGGGCCCTCTCCTTTCGCAAACCCTCCGTCTCCTCGAGGGCTATGACCTGGCGTCGCTTGGGCACAACAGCCCTGCCTATATTCACGTGCTGACGGAGGCGCTCAAGCTGTCCTGCGCCGATCGGGAGCGCTACTACGGCGATCCGAATTTCGTCGATGTTCCGATGACGGAATTGCTCTCCGACGACTATACGGACTTGCGGCGATCGCTCATCCGCGAGGGCGAAGCCTGGCCGGAAATGCCGCCGCCCGGACATCCGGCCAATGGCGAGGCGACGACGATTCCTGGTCCGGCGATACCCCCGCCCGCGGCACCGTCCCGTGACGTTCGCGAACCTGCCACATTGGACACATCTTATGTCTGCGCCGTGGATTCACAGGGCAATGCCCTGTCCGCAACCCCGAGCGATGTTTCCCGGTCGACGCCGATCATCCCGGGAACGGGGCTTTGCCCTTCCTCGCGCGGGTCACAGTCCTGGGGCGACCCGACCCACCCGTCCTGTGCGCAAGCGGGGAAGCGGCCGCGGCTCACGCCGAACCCGGCAATGGCGCTCAAAGACGGCAAGCCCTACCTGATGTTCGGCACGCCCGGCGGCGACGTGCAATCGCAGGCGATGCTGCAGGTTCTCCTCAACCGGACTGTCTTCGGCATGGACATTCAGTCGGCGATCGAGGCACCCCGCTTCGCGACCTTCAGCTTTCCATCGTCCTTCGAGCCGCACAGCTACTTCCCGGGCCGCCTCAATCTGGAATCGCGCATTCCCCGGGAAACCGGAGAAGCGCTCGCCGGTCTCGGCCACAAGGTCGAATGGTGGCCGGACATGATCTGGCGGGCGGCGGCGGTGTGCGCCATTTGTGTCGACGATAAAAAGAAGGTGCTCCATGCCGGTGCGGATCCCCGCCGGCCGGCCTATGCACTCGGATGGTAGGCGCGGTCTACCGCGGCTAGAGATAGCGTTTCAGGAATTCCGCTTGTGTCTCGAAAGCCTCCGGACCGTTATCCGAATGCGCGCCGGGATAGGCATGCAACCGCTTGTCCGGTGACCCCAGCCTGTCGAAGAGATCGAGCTGCCCGTCGCGATCAAAACGCTCGTCATCCCACTGAACGTTGAACAGGACGGGTTGCGCCAACAACGGCGCATACGGTTCGAAATAAGGGGCGATCCCGCTGCGGATCGGGCCCATGCCGACCATGCCCGCCTTGTCGAGGACCGCCACCCTTATTCGTTTCTCGCTCGCACGAAGGGAATCCCGAACATCGTGCCCATCGACTGTCCCCAATAGCCGATGCGCGCCGTACAGATAGTGTCGAGCGCGGACACGCTGTCGAGTACCGCCTGCCAAACATCGATCATGATCTGAACCGGATTCTCGCGCTGCCACAACGCGCGATACTCGGGATCATTACTATTCGTCACCGGACCGCGATCGCCATGCACCGGCCCGTCCATCGATGCCGCGCACCAGCCATAGGTGCCACTGAACAACCGACCCAACATGGTCATGCGCTCATTGCGCTTTTGGCCGCTCCCGCCATGGCCAAGCAACACCAGCGGCGTGTTCGAACCGCTTGCCGTTTCGGGCTGCCACAGGACCCCGGGAATGGCCTCCTCCGCCCGATCAACGGTGAACGCGCGCTCGATAGCGCCGTGATTGCATTGCTCGCTTTCTGTCCCTTCGGTCATCGTCGCGACCGTCCTTTCGTGGCGTAAGTATCCGCTCCGACAATAGATCGAAACACCTTTCGGATCGAGCAACGCGGCGGCGCGGCATCGTTAGCGACGCAGGGACGGCAATGTTATTGGCTATGATCTGCGTTTAAGGCGTGTTGGATCGCCTTCTACCCGGTGATTCTGCGGGCTTTACGCATGGAACGAGCGCTAGATTCCCTACCAGCCGGCGTTCCTTCAACCCTCGCCGATCATCGCCAGAAACTCGCGGCGGGTGGCCTGGTTCTCGCGAAACAGCCCGATCATGCGGCTGCTCACCATCGATACGCCCGGCTTGTTGACTCCGCGCATCGCCATACACTGATGCTGGGCGCGCAAGACGACGGCGACGCCCCGCGGCTCGAGCACCGTATCGATTGCATCGGCGATTTGGACGGTTAGCCGTTCCTGTATCTGTAGACGGCGGGCGAATGCTTCGACGACGCGGGCAAGTTTACTGATGCCGACGACACGGCGATGCGGCAAATACGCGACGTGCGCGGTGCCAATAAAGGGTACCATGTGATGCTCACAATGACTGTGAAAGGCGATATCACGCAGCACGACCATTTCATCGTAGCCATCGGTTTCGGAAAACGTGCGCTCGAGAAGGGCATGCGGGTCGATGCCGTAGCCCGCGAACAGTTCCTCGTAGGCACGAACAACCCGCGCGGGCGTTTCGGCAAGGCCTTCCCGCGAAGGATCATCACCGGTGAAGTGGAGCAAGGTACGGATTGCGGCTTCTGCCTCCGCAGCGGTCGGCCGCTCGGCGACCAGCGATCGATCGATGTCGGCGGAAGTCGGCAACGGCAATGGCTCGGCGCAGGTATTGTGTGGCATCGATATCCCCGGTTCGAATGGCCGCTGGATACGCGGCACGCGGCGGGCCCGCCGCAATATGGATCTATAGGGTGTACGAACCCAACGCGGATTTGGACCAGTGCAAAATCACATTAGCGCTCAGGAAGGTTCGGATCGTCACGAACCCATTCGGCCCCGATAATCCCAACTCATGAAGCGCACGGGCTTGATGGCAACCGCAAATTCTTCCGTCGCACCGCCGAGCAGCCATTTGCGAAAGGGCGTCTCTTCTTTCCCAAGGTATCGATCGATGAGCCGCGTCAGGAGTATGCCATCATTGTCAGGACTCAGCGACACCAGCCCTTGACCGCGCACGCCCTTGTATGGGGGCGCCTCGGCCGCAATTTCGAAACCGACCCGCGGCTGCTTGGCCAAATGTTTGGCGATGCGCGACGTCGATCGGACCGCGCAGAAAATAGTCTCGCGCTCATACAGAAACCATAGTGACACGATGATGGGCCACCCGGACTCGGAAACCACGGAGACCCGCGCCGGAATTATGGCGGACTCCAAATACGCGCCGATCTCCGACTGCGACCAAGGCCCCGCCCGTTTTGGCGAATTCATACCCCGTGACTCCCATGCCGGGTCTCTAACTCATGCGCGACGCCTTGCGCCACAACGATAACAGGCCTCTGAGTGTCCATGCTTACCCGCGCAAAAAATAATGGGTTCTGTATATTTGCTTCAACGGCCCGGGGGCTCGGCAGACCGGTCACCTTATCACTTCTGAAGTGGCCACAATAAAACCACAGCAACCGCCCGACAGTCGATCCCACGAGATTAATCCCTTGGCGGCAGTGTCCGATTGGACCGCTACTAAGGCCAGCGGGATTACCCTGCCGGCCTTTGATAGAGCCCCCGGTTGGGATACTCTTTTCCGCTAGGATCGCGACCCGGTCCATGGCCAGGAGCGATCCGGCGTACCGGGAGGCCAGGATGTCGCAAGGCAATCACTTCATATGGGCCATCATCGCCGGCGTCGTCATCATGATCAACGGCGCCATCCAGGCGATGGGCAACAACACGGCGCTCGCAGTGGCGAGCATTCTGATCGGCGCCGGCGCCGTCGCATTCGGCATAATCAAGCCCGGCGGCAAACGGTCCGGCCCGCCCGATGCACCGGAAAAAGACAAAGACCATGACTAGTCGACGCGTCCGGATTGTCGGAATTGCCTTCGTCGCCTTCATGCTGAGCGCATGTGACGGTGGAACGGTCGACGAGGGTGTAGAGGCTTATAAAAGCCGGAAATTTGAAGACGCCCTTGAGATCCTGCGGCCGCACGCCGAGAAGGGCAGCGCCGAGGCGCAATATTGGATCGGCATAATGCATGCGTTCGGGAAAGGGACCAAAAAAGATACGAAGGAAGCCCAGCGCTGGCATCTCCTGGCTGCCGAACAGGGCCACATGAAGGCGCAGTATTCAGCCGCCCACCACTACTTCTACCGCCTTCGCGATCGGGAAAAGGCGATGGCGTGGTATCTGAAAGCCGCGAAGCAGGGACACAATCGCGCGCAACGGCGTCTCGGCCAAACCTATCTCGATGGCGAGGGCGTGAAACCGGACATCGCGCAAGCGGTAGCCTGGTTTAAAAAGGCCGCGGAGGGCGGAAGCCCTTCGGCGCATTTTATCCTGGGTCAATTGTACGAGCAGGGCAATCGGCTCAAGCAGGATTATTCGGAAGCCGCCAAGTGGTATCGGATGTCCGCGGACAAGGGCGATCCACATTCATCCATGCGGCTCGGCTGGCTGCATGAGCAGGGACTGGGCGTGGACCAGGACGATCGCGAGGCCATTAGACGCTATCGCGCGGCCGCCACGTACAACAACCTCGGCCGTTTCCCCCAAGACCGGTTGAATGCCCTATACAAGGCCGGGCGCGCGACAAAGGCCGACACGGAATTCGGCCGCAAGAGACTCTACGTATCGCCGGACTTCTGAAGGTCGCACGCTGAAGATCCATCGCAGACCTTTCGCCCGCGATGGCTGCCCTCCCCGTCAGGCCATACAAACCCTTGGCCAAGACCGCGATCATAATTGAGAATGGTCCACGGTTGAGGCAGATCGGCAAACCCGGCATGATCCGATTGAACGCCGCAATCCGCGTGCGTGTATTCGGAATGGGAGTGTCGAGAACCGATGCCGATTATTGACGAAATTGCCGCCTTTCAGGATGACATGACCGCGTGGCGGCGCGACATCCACGCCCATCCGGAACTCGGCTTCGAGGAAAATCGCACCGCCGACATCGTCGCCGAGAAACTCGAGGAATTCGGCCTGGAGGTGCATCGCGGCCTCGCCACCACCGGCGTCGTCGGATCCCTTCGGGTCGGCAACAGCCAGAAGACCATCGGGCTGCGGGCGGATATGGACGCGCTGCCGATCGTCGAGGGCAATACTTTCGACTACCGCTCACGCCATGACGGCAAAATGCACGCCTGCGGACATGACGGCCATACCACCATGCTGCTGGGCGCGGCACGCTATCTGTCGGAGACGCGAAACTTCAATGGCTGCGTCCACTTCATCTTCCAGCCGGCGGAAGAAGGGCTCGGCGGCGCCAAGGCAATGGTCGAGGAAGGGCTGTTCCAGCAATTTCCGATGGAAGCGGTGTTCGGCATGCACAACAGTCCGGGCCGGCCGGTCGGCAGTTTCGCCATCCGCCCCGGCCCCATGATGGCAGGCGGCGCCTTTTTCGATATCCGTGTCACCGGCAACGGCGCACATGCCGCCCGACCGGAGTCGGGCATCGACCCGGTGGTCATCGCGGCGCAGATCACCATGGCGCTGCAAACCATCGTCTCGCGCAACGCCAACCCGATCGACACAGTCGTCCTCAGCATTACGCAGATCCACGGCGGCGACGCGTATAACGTGATCCCGCACACGGCGAGCCTCAGCGGCACTGCGCGCGTTTTCCGGCGCGAGACCATGCAACTGGTCGAGGAGCGCATGCGCACCCTCAGCACCGGCATCGCCGCCGGCTTTGGCGCCACGGTCGAGGTCGACTTCCGCGAGGTTTTTCTGCCGCTGTTCAACGCAGCGGACGAGACCGAATTCGCCGCCGATGTCGCTGCCAGTGTCGTCGGCGACGAGAACGTCAATCGCAACCGGTCCCTGATCATGGCGTCGGAGGATTTCAGCTACATGCTCGACGCATGTCCCGGCGCCTACATCAATATCGGCAATGGCGACGGCGAAAACGCCTGCCAGGTGCACAACCCCGGCTACGACTTCAACGATGAAATCCTGTCCCTCGGCGCGAGCTATTGGTCGCGCCTGGTCGAGACCCGCCTGCAAAAGGAAGCGCTTTAGCGCACCCCTAAACCTCGGAACCGCGCGCCTCGCAGCCGAGACGGCCTATGGCAACTGACCTGCGAGACGCACCAAATGTAATCGACCGACTCCTGTGAATTCGCAGGTTTCTACTCAACGACTGACGCCATTCTTCACGTGCACGTTCGCTGTTGAACGCGCTCACTGCAGGGTCCGCGGCGCGGCAACGGGATTCGCCGCACTCTTCTGGTCGGCGGTCCCGGTCCGGACCAGTACCGAGGCGGTGGTGCCGACGCGCAGCGCCACGCCCTCTGGCACGTTCTCAATGTGAACGCGCACCGGTACCCGCTGGGCGAGGCGGATCCACTCGAAAGTGGCACTTATATTTGGCAACAGGTTGGACCCGGCGCTGCCGTCATCCTGATAGATGCCCCAGCCGATGCTGTCGACCCGGCCGGTGAGCGGTGTATCCGGATAGCTCATCAGGGTGACAACCGCCTTGTCGCCCGGACGAATGTCGCCGACCATGGTCTCGCGGAAGAAACCGTGGATCCAGTAGCTGTTTACGTCAACCAGCGCCAACGCCGCTTGGTTGGCAACCCCCTGACTGCCCAGCCGGAGGTTGAGGTTGGTGACGTAGCCGTCGACCGGCGCACGCACCTTGGTGAACGTGAGGTCGAGTTCAGCCGAGTCGACGGCTGCCTTGGCCGTGCGCAGTTGCGCGTTCTGCTCTCCCGGTGCGCCGAGGTTGGCCTTTGCCTTGGCCAGGTCCGCTATCGCCTTGAGTTTCTCGGCCCGCGCCTCATTGACCAGCGCGACAGCATTGTCCTGCGATGAAATGGCGGACTCGTAGTCCGCAACTGCCTGGTCGTAGCGGCGTTTCGCGACATTTCCACGCTTCAAGAGTTCGGATGCGCGCGCGACATCGACCTTGGTGCGAATGACCTCTGCCTTGGTCCGCGTGATGGTCGCCTCGGCCGCCTTGATCTGCGCGTCGTACTGCTCCACCGCTGCCTGCTCAGCCTCGACTGTTTTTGCCAGGGCGACGAGGTCATCGCGGGTCTTGTCGAGCTTGGCCCGCGCCTCGTCCAGAGCGGCCTTGAACGTGCTTGGGTCGATCTCAAAAAGCAGACTGTCCTTCTTGACGAATTGATTGTCCTTGATGGGCAAATTGACGATCGGGGCCGAGACCCGCGGCGTGATCTGAATCACTTGCGCGCGGACCTGGCCGTCGCGGGTCCACGGGTTGACGATATAGTCCCAGTATTTCAGGGCAAAAATGCCGACCGCCACGAATACGACGGCGGCGCTCAACAGGACTCTCATTGTCTTGGTCAATTTCATCATACCGGAATAAATATAGTTCCTATCAAACCCGTGTAAATCACCGCCAGCGCCAGGAAGACCACCGGCGGATAGTAAAAGTAACGTGACAGACGGTAACGATTGAGCGCCAGCGCGGTCAATGCCGCGCCGGTCACGCCGATGATACCGGCGAGCAGCAATGGCGGGAAATAGACGCCAAGGATATTAACTTCAGCGGGAATGAACGGTATCCGCGTACCCCCCTTCGGCCCGTTGCGGACCCGGTATCGACTTAACTAGCATAAACGATCTTGGTATCAAAACCGTGCCTCTTGCCATCGCGCCCAATGGATGCCGTCGGCCGAGGTGACATAGCCGATCATGGCCTCCATCAGGCCGCGATAGCTTCCCAGCACATGATAGAAATGCCGGAGGTCTTCGTCGCTAAGCTCGCCCTCATCCGCCTGGCGTATCGTCTCGTCCATATGCGCCTCGATCTCGGTCCGCCGCGCCGCCAGCCGGTCCCCGAGATCGATTCCGGGCGCAAGCGAAACCACCGGGTCGTCGGCCCATTCACCGAACCGCTGTTCGGCCAGCATACGCCAAGCCCGGAGGTCGGCGACCAGCGCCTGGACGAGCCGCTCCGCCTTCAGATGACCTTGCGCTTCGTCGATCTCCTTGATCCGATAGGCCAGCGCTTCAGGCTGGTGACCAGCGCCTGCACCTGCTCGGGGGTATCGCCGGAAAGCGTTCGGTAATCGATATGTGGGGCGATTGCCGCGAGCTTGGCCGGCAGCTCCAGCAGATCGTTCCGGGCGAAAGCCGTCTTCAGGCGTCCGGCGAGCCCATGCTCCTGATCCCAGTTCAGCGCCAGGCGGGCCATCACGAACTCGGCCTGCAGGAAATAGCGGCGCAACAGTCGCAGAAACGCCTTCTCGGGGCGCGGCGATATCGTCACCGCCGCCACGACGACGGCGAGGGTGAGGGACAGCAGAATCCATATCGCGTCGTTGGCGTACTGGGAAAAGCTGTAGGACTGCTGGTTGTCGATGCCGATGACGATGAGGAACGATACCATGGCGAAAAACCTGGCGATCGTCAGGCGTGGCGCCGCCAACAGATAGTGCATCACGAAGAACGCGGCGAACAGGAATGCCGCCAGCTCGGCAAAGCCCGACAAATGCGGCAGGACGAATACATACAAGACACCTGCGAAGGCGATGCCGCCACCCCACGACAGAAACAGCAGGATCGGGCTGGCCGTCGGAACCAGCGCGACGATTAACGCAAAGATCGTCGCCATCATGGGGTAGGCCGAGTGTCCCGGGGGATTGACATAAACCCAAATTAGGAACGCGATCCACATTGTCGCGACAACCATGGCCGCGGCGGCGACCCGGTCCGGGTCGAATGCCAGTCCGCGTAGGCCTGCCGGTTCGGGTGCCGCCGCCGCCGCCGCCGGCCGGGCGTATCCGCCGATATCCGCCACGCAGTCGAACAGCGATCGGCTGAGCGCGTCGATCCTGTCGAGCTGGGTCTTGGTCACCACCACCGCCGCTTCCTCGAAACGGGCCAGGGCGCGCATTTCGGCCCGGTCCACCGTCAGGGTCATCGGCGTCGGCGGTCCGTCCGGCGCCTTCCCGTTCAGCATGCCCTCGATCCGGTCGAAACGCCGGTCCAGCTCGACGCCCATCTCCGCCAGATTGGGGAGCAGCCCGGTCACATCGAGCGACTTCAATTCGGTAAAGCTTTCCCGCCAGCGCTCGAGCGCCTCCATCAGGGCGGTCGACTGGTCAAGGAATCGCCGCCATTGATGGCGGACCTCCCAGACGGCGTAGCTGTCGCTCTCTGCCGCACTCAGCAACTTCCCGACCTGCGCCAGCAGCTGGATCTCCTGCAGTCTCAGCGGGCGGGAATCCTCCGCCGCGCCCTTGCCCGACATCTGATCCAGGTAGGTTCGGAAGAGCCGCGCCTGGGTCGCCGACAGCTTGCGGCTGGCTTCGTCGAACGCACCGACGGTGTTTTGGGGCCAGACGAAGACCGCGACCACGAGATACACAACCGCGCCCATCGCGGTTTCCTGGGTCCGCAGAATCGCGGTCTGGAAGACCGTTGCGGAGTCCGGCGGTGAGCTGACCCCGACGATGACCACGCAGGTCATCGCGGCCAGGAACCAGAAGTACGATTGAGACTTGCCCTTCAGCATATAGGTGCAGAAACCGACCCACAGCGACAGGCCGGCCATCGCCCACCAGCGCTCCTGGGGAAACAGGCATATCAACGCGACCCCGGCCACCGCGCCGACCAGCGTGCCCAGCGAGCGAGCGACACCCCGGACCAGCGTCACCCCGGCCGACATGATATTGATCGTCACCACCGTGATGCCGGCCCAGTACGGCTTGTCCCAGCCCATCTCCATGGCGATCCAGTAGACGATGACGATCGCGAGGCCGGTCTTGATCGCTTCCTTGGTCCGGCGGGAGAGGATAGTCATGCGACGCGACGCACCTGTTTGAACCGCACTCGCCCGATTGCCCGCACAGGAGGAGTAGGAATGCCGAACATACAATGTTCCGCGCGTATGAAGAGCGTTGCGACTTCCGCCCGGAAGCTGTCGACACCGCCAAAACGAGGACAAGGATTAAGAGCGCTGGTCGATTTCAAAAGTACTTCCTCCTCGGTGCACGCAACGGATTATTTTCGCCAGATTAGCATTTCAACCCACACTTCCCAAACAAACCCATGGTTTGGCGACATCGGAGCGTGATTTGGCATAAAATCATAGCGTTAAAGACGAATTTGGGGTGTTGATATGGCTCACCCGCCTGGCGAAGCGTCTGGTCCATATGTGCATCGATCTCGGTCCGCCGCGCCGCCAGCCGGTCGTGCAACGTATCCGCTTGGTCGACATCGGATCTTGCCATCGCAGCAGACCATGCAGTGAGGCCGCTTGCATTCTGTTCCTATTGGGACGGGATCACCCCGAAAGCTTTAGTTCCCTCGTAATTCCCTGACCTCACCGCCGCCGTTAAGCCGCTGGCAATACTTGATTGCTACACAGGGAGCCCCCGATCCCTGTCGATGAAAAATGGAATTCCCAGGCAAAACGGGCTCGACCCCACCGACCGCGTTAGAGAGCAATGCAGCAGATCGCCCAAAATGACGCCGGACCGGTCCGGCTCAAATCCCGGGACCTTTATTGTCGCGGCGACGTTGCCGGTGCGATTGCGGTGCAACAATCCCTGATCGACGCCACGCGCGAAGACCTTCATCCCGGCGACTATCTTTTCCTGGGCTCGATGCTGTCGACATCCGGCGACTTTGCGGCGGCAAAGACGTTTGCGCTCGAGGCGCACGGGCTCTGGCCCGAGGAGCCGCAATTCGTCGGCATCATCGGCCTCTGCAGCGCACGCCTTCACCAATGGTCCGAAGCGGAATCCTGGTTGACGCGCGCCATCGCGTTGACGCCCCATAACGCCAACCTTCATGACTGCATCACGCAGGTCTATGGCGAGTTGGGCGATCTCGACCGGGCGCGCGCGCATGGCGAACAATCCCTGATCTTGAAAGACGCCCTGACCAAGGGTCGGCCGCCGGCAATCTCCCTCGCCGAGGTGCCGGTGCCGCCGTTCCAAGGGGACGACCCAGCCCGCAACGTCATCGCCTTCAGTCTGTTCGGTGCGCAGGAACGCTATTGCCAGGGCGCGCTCGACAACGCCGCGATCGCCCGACACCTGTACCCGGACTGGCGCTGCCGGTTCTACTGCAACGATACCGTCCCCGCTTCCGTGCAGGCGGGACTCCTCGCCTCGGGCGCGGATGTCATCATGATGCCGTCGACGCAACGGCTGTTCGAAGGGTTGTTCTGGCGGTTCCACGCGGCCAACGATCCCGCGGTCGAGCGGTACCTGATCCGGGATTGCGATTCCCTGCTCAACCTGCGGGAACGGCGCGCGGTCGCGGCGTGGATCGATAGCGGCAAGCACTTCCACGTCATGCGGGATTTCTTCTCGCACAGCGAGTTGATGCTGGCCGGCATGTGGGGCGGCGTCCGGGGCGCCCTGCCCGCGTTGCCGCCGCTCTATGATCCTTATCTGAACGACGCGGCGAAAGCCGCGAATTGCGACCAGAAGTTTCTCCGCGAAGCGGTCTGGCCGACGGTTCGACACAGCGTCTGCATTCACGACCGCCTGTTCCAGGTTCTGGGGGCGCAACCGTTTCCGGCCGATGCGATCCTCCCCGCCGGCCGGCATGTGGGCGAGAACATGGTGGCCTGGCGCGCGCCCCGCCTCGGCAAGCTGACGGACCAAACCGGGGACACGCAACCGCAACAGCGGCGGACACACTTCACCTTCGCCATGGCGACGACATCGCAAGAGGCCCGAACGCTGGCCGCGCTGCTGGACGCGAATTTGGGCGACGCGGAAGTCCATCACCGCCACGACGCGCTTGCCGACCTGGGATGCCTGACGCCGGAGGCGTCCCTGGTCGGGCACTTCAACACCGGCGGCAACCGCCATCCGGTGCGCGACTTCTGGCGCGGAAAATTCGCGCACCACCTCCATGGAACAACGCCGGTCTATGCGGAGACATCGCACCTCCTGGCAGCGGCCGGGTTGATGGAGAACCTCGCGCTTTTGGATGCGTCACTGCGCGTCGATATCGTCATCCTGCGCCGGCCGCCGGAGCAAATTCTGCCAGACCTGGCGAGCGCCTGCGGCGCGAAGGATGGGCCTTGCTCGGACGCCATCGTGCTCGACCCGCAGTTTTCCCACCGCATCGTCGAGCCCGCGCCGTATCTGGCCTCGGGCCGGCTCGGCGCCTCTCTGTGGTACGTGACGGAAATGGCGGCCCGCGCCGCCTATTACCGCATTCTCCTGCGGGATCGGCCGAACACTCATGTCCACTGGATCGGTCTGGCGTCGCTGAAGAACGCAGCAGGGGCAGCCGGCTTGCTGACGGCCCTTGGACATCCCGCCACGGCGGAGTCGGTTCGGCTGCCGTCAGGGGCGGACGATGTCAGGACCACAGTGTCCGGAACCGATCCGGTGATCCTCGGCCTTGTCGAACGCCATCCGCTGCAGGCGCGCAAACGCGCGATGGACTTTATAGAGTCAGGACGGCGTCTGGGCGCGACGGTTTAGTCGGGCGGCCTCCCCTACAACCGGTACACTCGAACCGCCGTGTCGTGGTACAGCTTGGCCTTCTCGCTTGCCGAACAATGCTCGGTGATGCGTTTGAAGGAATTCCACAGGATGTTGTAGCTACAACTGATCCGGTCGACGGGAAAGTTGGATTCGAACATGCAGCGATCGGGACCGAAACTTTCGATCGCCGTCTCGTAGTAGCGCCGCGTCGCCTCGCATAGCTCCCGGCTGGTCGGCGGCTTCGGATTATCCTGCCAGCCGAAGCCGCAATACGTCATGTTGATGCCACCGAGCTTGATGACGATGTTCGGGCACGCCGCTAGGTCGGCAATACTCTTCTTCCATTCCACGAAGATCTCTTCCCGCTTGCCGGTATAGTGGCCGACGCCCGCGACCCCGCCGAGATGGTTCAGGACCAGCGTCGTATCGGGAAAACTTCGTGCAAGATCCACGAAATTCGGCAGCTGCGGATGCCGGCAGACGCCTTCGAAGATCAGGCCCAGCGGCGCGAGTTCCGCGAAGCCTTCGCGAAATTTCGCATCCAGATACAGATCCGGTCCCGTTACGCCGCGCGCCCGGTCGATGGCCGGATCCGGGTCCCAGGCGCCGTTGCGGCGGATGCCGCGAAAGCGTCCCGGCGCGGCGGCGATCAAGGCTTCCAGCACGCCTTTCACCCGCGATCCCAATTGCAAATCCGCATGCCCGATGATGCCGGCCGCGACCTTCGTCTTGCCGTACAGGCCGGACGCCGCCATCGCCGCGATGCCGTTCACGAACTCGACCTCGCCCACGGGCTTCAATTCCTCCGGTCCGTCCTCCCGGTACATGGCGCGGCATTCGACAAAGACCGACGAGACGATGGTGTGCCCGCTCTGCAGATCCTGCTGGATCTCGTCCATCAGATAGCGCGGGTCGACCCGCCCCTCGCGGTGATCCCAGAGGTGATGATGCGTGTCGCAAATCGGAAGCGCCGGCTCGATTGCGTCTTCCCGGACCTGTGCAAGCCAGTCGTCATTCGTCGCCATGGTATCGTCTTTCACGGTAAGTCGGGATGCGCGGCGGAAGCGCGGATGCGGCGGTCTCTGGATAAGGATATCCTAGTTCACTATGACCGATAATCGTTACGAGGCGAAATTTGCGGACCCCTGCCGGTTCGCACTTGACCAAGGCAAACATTCGCGGAACGGTTGACCCCCAATATCTCCCCCGACGGCAACAAGGACGAAAGTCCAAGGAGGGCGCGTGGCGCTGCTCATCGTTAATCTGGATAAAGTTATCGGCGACGCGGCGGCATGGCACGCGGCGTTCGAGGAACTGGTCCCCGGTCTGGAGACTCGTTTTTGGCCCGATGCGGGCGACGCGGCGGAGATCGACTATCTCGCCTTCATGCGGCCGGATTTCGACGTGCTCCCCGACCTGCCGAACCTGAAAGCCATGTTCACGCGCTCGGCGGGCGTCGAGCCGTTCATCAACCATCCGCGACTGCCGAAGGCGCCGCTCGGCAAGGTGGAGCCGTCGGGTGGCGATCCGATGATGACCGAATACGTCGTCATGCACGTGCTGCGGTTCCACCGCGACATGCCCGCCTATCAGGAAAGCCAGGCGAAGCGCGAATGGCGCCGGGTGCCGATCGTGCGGCCCGAGGAACGGCGCATCGGGTTCCTAGGGTTCGGCATGATGGCCAAGGCGCCGGCGCTGGTCTTGCAGTCCCTCGGATTCCCCGTCTCGGCCTGGGTGAGGACGCCGCGGGAGAACGCGGAAGTCCCGATTTTCGCCGGACCGGACGCGCTCGAAGCCTTCCTCAACCGAACCGACATCGCGGTCTGCCTGCTACCGCTCACCAAGGAAACCGAAGGCATCTTCTGCGCCCGCACCTTCGCCATGATGCCGAAGGGCGCGATGCTGGTGAACGTCGGACGCGGCAAACACGTGGTCGACACGGATTTGATCGCGGCGCTCGACAGCGGGCACCTGTCCTACGCGGCGCTCGACGCGCTGTGGCCCGAACCGTTGCCGCCGGAAAGCCCGCTCTGGCTGCATCCCAAGGTCACGGTGATGCCCCACGTGGCGCGGCGGCCGACGGTCATGCAACTGGCGACGGAGATCGCCGCCAACATCCGGCGCGTCGAAGCGGGCCAGCCGCTATTGCAGGAAATCGATCCCCTGGCCGGGTATTGAACGCCCCTAACCTGATCGGAAAGCCGACCCACTCACCACTCGATGGTGCCGCCGTCGTAGCGCCGGAACGTACCCGACAATTCGGGCGTCAGACCCTCGATGACGCCGCGCATGCCCGACACACTTTCGTCCACCGGGATCTGGCCGCCCTTGCGCGTTTCCGTGGCGACCGAGCCCGGATGCAGCACGGCGGTAATCACGCCGCGCGGCGCAAAATCGATGGACAGGCTTTTCACTGCCATGTTCAGCGCCGCCTTGCTGCACCGATACGCGTAGTGCCCGCCCGAGCCGTTGTCGCCGATCGATCCGGACCGCGTGCCGATAAACACCATCAGCTTGCGGTCGCTGCGCGCGACGTGTTCTTCGAACGCGCCCGCGACATAGACCGGCGCGACCGCGTTGATTCGCATGACGCGGGTGAACTCGTCGATGTCGGG
>CAYYBI010000053.1:0-3885 GCA_964469835.1 uncultured Rhodospirillaceae bacterium | reverse complement strand
GACTGACTTGTCGGTGTACTCGCAGGCTCATCTGAACAAGGTGGCGCGGCAGCTAAACGAACGGCCACGCAAAACGCTGGGGTTTGAAACTCCGGCAGAAAGATTTAATGCGTGTGTTGCATCGACCGGTTGAGGCGGCACGGGAAGAGCGGACGTAATCGGGGAGAAAGCGGACATTTGTGTGTAAAGGCCGCTTCTGAGTGGAAAGTTGGCCAATGCATCATGTCCGTCAACCGCCATCACACAGTTGCAACAAGGAGAAATTATCGGTGGATTCGGGCCCCTGTAACCAATTTTAGACCGCCCGTATCAGATCGATATTGGTACGTTCTTGAACAAATCCTGCCCCCGCAACCAAATATCAATGACTTACAAAGCCCCTCCCCGGAGGGGCTTTCTTGTGTCCGCACTGTGTCCGGATTTACCCCACCCGAAAAACTCCCCTCGCATCGGCAATTGCACCAACGGCCATGCCGGTTCGAGCGGGATAATCTTGCGAAGGACCGGGGCTTCCATAACGAGGCGTCGGACCGTAGCGAGATGGATGGTTCGATAGGCCGTGGTTGGATGTCTGCTATCCGCCCGGAACCGGACATTCGAAATGGCGTCCCCCGAGGTCCGCTTTTGATGCGGTGGACGGTTCCCACCCGAAGGCATCTAGGTGCCAAAGTTGTGGTTTCGATGAACCACAGGGAAATAGGAGCCGTCTATGACCGAAGTTACCACGATCGGAGTTGATCTCGCGAAGACCGTATTTCAGATTGCGACAACCTCAAAACTATCCTTGCCAACAGGGAGCCGTCCACACATGACCCATAGCCGACTATCGAGTGCTTTCGCCAACCGCTACAGTCTCAACCATGCGGAGTTCTCAAGAAATCGCGACGTTCCTTCAGGGCCAACCACGCATCATATCGTTGCTCCGGCTGGTGGCGGCACTCGGTATCGAAGATTGCTGGGTCGGGGCTGGCCTAATCCGCAATGCCATATGGGATCACTTGCACGATATTCCCATCGAACTCGTACCGGGAAGCGACGTTGACGTCGTGTACTGTGATCATAGCGACGCCAGTCTCGATAGAGACCTTATGATTGAGAGGCGTCTATTGGATCAATTCTCCGAAATTCCCTGGTAGGTGCATAATCAAGCACGCATGCACGAACGTAACGGAGATGCGCCCTACCGCGACACTGAGGACGCAATCCGCTGTTGGCCAGAAACGGCAACTGCAAATGCCGCGCGGATAAGTAACGACAACGTGGAAATAATCACGCCGCATGGGATCGACGACGTCGTCGGCATGATCGTCCGTCCGAGCCCAGCGTTCGCTCGAAAGCTCCCGATCTACCGGAGCAGAATCTCCTCAAAGGATTGGGCGCGACGCTGGCCAAGGCGATAGTTCATCGACGGTTGATATCTCCTTCTGGCTAAAAGCGGAAGTTTGCACGGCTTCGGAATGAGTCCGCTTTGCCCCCGAGAGCGGACATTCACAATACGATCGCGACGAATTGCCCTTGCCAGCACCTTTCCTCACAAGTTCCGGCATGAATTTCTTTGTCGGTAATCCGATTGCGCATTTGCAGGCCCCAGCGGTTCTTCGCAGGTTGTATGATTATGCGCAAGCAATCTGACATCGAGAAGCAAACCCCTCCAAGCACGCAGCACCGGAAAGACACGACGGGCGAAAGCCCGCCGCAGCGATTGCTCGATACGCTATGCCAGCGCGCGGAACGCGCGGAGGCTAAAGCGCTTGGCCTCGAGACCGAGAATTCGGCGCTAAGATCCGCGCGTGCGAAAGCGTTCTTGGCTGCCGCAAAGGCCGAGAAAGCCTTGAAAGAGAACGGGACGCCGGCGACCGATAGGCCGAACCTGCCGCCCGATGTCCTGAAGACCAAAGAAAAGAGCGCCGAAAAAGCGCTTCGCGCTGCCGAACGCGAGACCGCGATGCCGGCGATCGAGGAGTCGCTGAGAAAGGACTACTCCCGGGAAATGGAAGCGATACGCCGCAGCCACGCCGCCGAGCTGGCGGCCCAATTGCAAGAGGCAGCGGCGCGCGCTCGGCGGGAAACGGCGCAACAGATCGAAACGCTGACTAACGATTTGAAAAGCGCCAACGAGTCATTGCGCCTCGCCAAACACGAACATGATGATACGGTTCGGGCAATCCAAGAGTCCCTGAAGAAGGAATTTTCCCGCGAAATCGAAGCGATACGCCGAAGCCACGCCGCCGAATTGGCGGCGCAATCGAAACACGCGAAACAGGCTTTCGCGAAAGAGCTTATGTTAGCTCTATCCAATGCCAATACGGCGTGGAGAGAAGATACCGATGAGCGGCTTCGAAAAGCGAAAAATGACGCTCAGAACGCCTTGGCGCGCGCGCAGACCCGTTGGCGATGGCGCAGCAAGGTCGCGCTTCTGCGCACCGCGAGAGTCTGGCGACGTCGAGAGAGCTTTCGGTTGACCGAAACAAAGCGGAATTGGGATGTCACGCACCGAGCGGCGCTGGATGCCCGCGACCGGCATTGGCAAGGCAAGCTCGATCGGGTCAAGCGCCGTCGACCAACGGAAAGGGCACCCCGTCCCCAGTGGCGACTAATGCTGCGGTGGACTGACAGGGCGCGAATGGGCGCACGCGCCACCTTGAACGCTTTGTCCGGCCATCTCCGCTTGCGTCCACCCGAGTTCGGGCGGTCCGCCATCGGCCATGCCGGTTTCTTTGCCGTGCTTCTGATCTTTTTAGCCGTCCATTTCTTCCCGACCGCCCCGGTCGAGTCCGGCGGTCCGGAAGACGTAAGGCGTGATTCGCCCCCCAGCCTGCAAGTAACGCCGGAATCGCAGGCAAGGCGAAATGCGCCGGGACCGCAAAAACAGATGCCAACCACAAGGAAAGAGAGCGCCTCGCCGGGCAGCACCACCGACCGCTCGATCGCCGCGCCGCCCGGCGCGCCGGCCAAACCCGCTGTTGGGTCGCCACCAAAACGGCCCGAAAAACAACTCACGGAAGTCGAATTGCGCCGCCGCCTGCAGCAGAACATACGGAGACTTCGGATGAAGATCTCCGCACAATGATTGAGGGCAATATGGCCCGATAGGGAGAATTTGAGAATGAATAGGCCGAGTAGACTAATTTTGGTTATACCGTTTCTCCTGGCGGCGTGCGGATCAACGACACAAGACCGCGCCATCACAGGCGGCGGAATCGGCGCAGCCGGCGGCGCGATCATCGGGGCCATCACCGGTTTGACGGTGCTGGAGGGCGCGCTGATTGGGACCGGTCTAGGGGCAGCGTTCGGCGGATTCACGAGCCCCGATAGCTTCAATCTGGGCAAGCCAATCTGGGAGCAATTCAATCGGCCGACGCCAACGAGAACGTCGGCCGCACCCAAGATTCCATCGAAGGAAGTGGTGGAGGTTCAAAAGGATTTGAAGCGACTCGGCTATGATCCGGGACCGATTGACGGAGTGCTCGGACCCAAGACGAAAGCCGCCATTGCACGGTTCGAAAGAGAGCAAGGCCACTCGTCCGGCGGCATCAATACCCTCGCCGGCGATACAGGAAAAATGGCGACAACGTCGCAAAAGAGTTCGCGAAAATAGCCGGCCGGCGCGCTCACGCCGCGCGACCGAGTCGACGAAAGAGCGACTCAATCGCTCCTTTTACCGCGGCGATCCGGAATGAACGCAACGCGCACTGTGCGCTGCTCGGATCCCCGGCCGCATGACGGTCATCGAATGTCCGTTGTTGGCTGAGGCTGTCGAAGAAGTCCGAAGGCCCAAAGAATTTGAAACAATGATTCAAAACACGGCACGCCATTGAATCATTATGTCCAAAAACGAGGCGGGCTTGACCGAATGTTGCTTGTTTTTCGATGGCTCCGACTTCT
>CAYYBI010000052.1:0-5889 GCA_964469835.1 uncultured Rhodospirillaceae bacterium | reverse complement strand
TGTCGATAATCCCGGTCGATGGCGACAAGAGCGCGGCCACGCAGTACAGCTCCGGCTCCATCGATATCGCTTCGTTGGCGCGTACCAAGGCCATGTCGTCGACGCCGTTCGCCTCCGCCCGCGCCTTGATCCCGTGCAGGGTTTCTACCTGGCTGTCGTCGGTCGCGACGATCAGCTTGCCGCAGCGCCGATGCGCAATGCCGCGCTCCGCGCAATAGTCGTAGAGCCACTTGCGGCCGCCGACGCAGGCCCGCGCCCGCAGACTGCCCGCCGGATAATAGATTCCGGCATGGATGACCTCGCTGTTGCGCGAACTCGTGCCGCTGCCGATGATACTCTCCGCCTCCAGCACGATCACTTCGTGGCCCGCCAAGGCCAGCGCGCGCGCCACCGCCAGGCCGACGACGCCGGCGCCGATCACGGCGCAATCGATGCTCTCAGTCATAGGGTCCGTCATATCGCTGCAAAATCCCGCTGGTCTGCCAACAACAAGGGTGGTTGAATGACGCCGCCCCGCAGGCGACGCATAGCACGCCAATCGGCGAGAAATAAACAAAACGGGTGGGAAATGAAAGAAGACACAAAGCTGGTCCATACCGGCCGCGACACGGCGAACCATCACGGTGCGGTCAACACGCCCGTTTATCACGCCTCGACCATCCTGTTCCCGACCATGGAGGAATACGTCAACCGCCAGACGAGCGGCGTCGCCGTGAAATACGGCCGGCGCGGGACACCGACAATCTTCGGGCTCGAAGACGCCATGACCGCGCTCGAAGGCGGCGCCGGCACGGTGCTCACCCCGTCGGGCCTGCAGGCGATTACCATGGCGCTGATCAGTTGCGTCAAAGCCGGCGACCATGTGCTTGTCACCGACAGCACCTATGCGCCGACCCGGAATTTCTGCCGCGAGATCCTGGCCGGTTTCGGTGTTGAATCCAGCTTCTACGATCCGCAGATCGGCGCCGGGATCGAGGCGCTGATTCAACCGAATACGACGGTGGTCTGGACCGAATCCCCCGGCAGCCAGACCTTCGACGTGCAGGATATCCCGGCGATCTCGGCGGCCGCGCACGCCGCGGGCGCGACCGTCATCATGGATAACACCTGGAGCGGCGGCTACTACTTCAAACCGCTGCAGCACGGCGTCGATATCTCGGTCCACGCGGCAACGAAATATGTGGTCGGCCATTCCGACGTGATGATGGGCGCGGTGGTGTGCAATGAGCGCACTTACGAGCAGGTCAAGACACGGTCGTCCTATTTCGGCAACCACGCCGGGCCGGACGACGTCTATCTCGCCTTGCGCGGCCTGCGGACCATGGGCGTGCGCCTGCCGCGGCATTTCGAGAACGCCATGACCATCGCGCGCTGGCTGCAGGACCGGAAGGAAGTCACGCGGGTGATGTATCCCGCTCTGCCCAACGATCCGGGACACACCATCTGGAAGCGGGATTTCACGGGCGCCAGCGGGCTGTTCGGCTTCGTCGTCGACACCGACGACCAGACCAAGGTGGCGGCGATGCTGGACGGGCTGGAGCTCTTCGGCATGGGGTCGAGCTGGGGCGGATACGAAAGCCTGCTCATCCCCGCCTCGCCCGAGAAGAACCGGACGGCAACCGAATGGAACGTGCCGGGGCAAACCCTCCGAATTCACGTGGGGCTGGAAGATCCGGACGACCTGCTCGCCGATCTGGACAAGGGTTTCGACCGGCTCAACAAAGCATAGGCCGCGACGCAAAGCACCATGGACATCCCTGGAATTCTTGAGGCCGTCACCTTCGACAAATCCGGTCTGGTGGCCGCGATCGCCCAGCAGCATGACACCGGCGAGGTGTTGATGCAGGCCTGGATGAACGCAAATTCCCTCACGGAAACGTTAGAGACCGGACAGGTCTGCTATTGGTCGCGCTCGCGGCAGGCGCTGTGGCGCAAGGGCGAAACCTCGGGCCAGACGCAACGGCTTGTCGAGCTGCGCCTCGACTGCGACGGGGATAGCCTGCTGCTCCTGGTCGATCAGTCCGGCGTCGCCTGCCATACGGGTACGCGGAACTGTTATTTCCGGGCGGTGCGCGACGGCGCGCTGGTGAGAATTGCCGAGCCCGAGATCGACCCGGCGACGCTTTACAAAAAGTGATGGGAGAATTCCGCCGGCACGGCGCCTATGCCCTCGCAGCGCTCCTGTGCGCGCTCATGCACTTGGGCGGCCCTGTCGCCGCCGCAGCGCATGAACGGGTGCTGATCTTCGCGGCCGCAAGCACGGCACCCGCGATCGAACCCCTCGCGCGAAAATTCTCCGATACCGAAGCCGCGAAAGCCGATGCCCTGGCGGTATTCGCAGCCAGCGGCACGCTCGCCCGGCAAATTGCAAATGGCGCGCCCGCCGACCTTTTCCTTTCTGCCGACAGGCGCTGGATCGAAACGCTGGCCCGATCCGGTCACATCGACCGCGGCCATGTGGTCACGTTGGTGCGGAACTGTCTCGTGTTGGTGCAGCCGCGCGACGATCCGCGCCGCCTCACCCTGAACCAAAATCTCTCCAGCGATCTTGGCGACAGCCGCCTGCTGCTCGCAGACCCGGCATTGGCACCGCTCGGCGTCTATTCGAAGGAAGCGCTGAAAGCTCTCCGCCTCTGGAACACCCTGAAAACCCGGATGGCGTTTCAGCCGAACGCCCGCTCGGTTCTTGCGCTGGCCGCGCGCGGCGAAGCGGCGGCGATCGTCTACCGATCCGGCGCAATCAAGAGCCCCGGCTTGCGGATCGTCGCCGCGCTGCCCGAAACCACGCCGATCCTATATTTCCTCGCGCCGGTGATCGGCCGGAACCGGCCCAAGGCACAGCGATTGTTCACCTACCTGCAATCCGATGACGCCCACACGGCGTATCGGCAGGCTGGGTTTATCGCGGTGGACGAGTCATGCCCTTCCTGACCCCGCTCGAGACCGAAGCCCTGCTGTTGAGCCTGCGCGTGGCGTTGGTCAGCGTGGTGTTCGCGCTGCCGGCCGGGCTGCTGGTCGCCTGGCTGCTGGTAAGGGTGCGCTTTCCCGGCAAATCCATACTCGACGCCCTGGTACATCTGCCGCTGGTGCTGCCGCCGGTGGCGGTCGGATATCTGCTGCTTGTCGCGCTCGGGCGCAACGGGATAATCGGCGGCTGGTTGTACGCCAGCCTCGGCATCAGTTTCGCCTTCACCTGGAAGGGCGCGGCGGTCGCCGCCGCGGTGATGGCGTTCCCCCTGATGGTGCGCGCCATGCGGCTGTCCCTCGAAGCGGTCGATCCCGGGCTGGAAGCCGCCGCACGAACGCTGGGCGCAACGAGACGACGAGTCTTCCTCACCATCACCCTGCCGCTGATGGCGTCGGGGATCCTCGCCAGCGGCATGCTCGCCTTCGCCCGCGCGCTGGGCGAGTTCGGTGCGACCATTACCTTCGTCTCGAACATTCCAGGCGAGACTCGGACCCTGCCCATCGCGCTCTATACTCTGACGCAGACGCCGGGCGGCGAAGCGGCGGCGGCGCGGCTCGCCATCCTCGCGGCCCTGCTCGCCTTCGCGGCGCTGATCGCGTCGGAATGGCTCGCGCGCCGGGTAAAAGCCACGCGCGGCGCGGAGGCCCGGACATGATCGAGGTCGATGTCCGCCGCCGCCACGGCGCCTTCACGCTGGATGCTCAATTTACTACAGACACGGGCGACCACGGCGGCGTCACAGTGCTGTTCGGACGGTCGGGCGCGGGTAAGACCAGCCTGGTCAACCTGCTGGCGGGGCTCGACCGGCCCGATGCGGGACGCATCGTCATTGGCGGCGCGGTGCTGTTCGATTCCGAGACGGGCGTGGATTTGCCGCCGGAACACCGGCGTCTCGGCTATGTCTTTCAGGATGGCCGGCTGTTCCCCCACCTGTCCGTGCTGCGCAACCTGACTTACGGCATGAAGCGGCACGGGAACGACGGCGACGGCCCGGTCCCGCTGGAGACCGCGATCGACCTGCTCGATCTCGGCGCCCTGCTCGACCGCCGCCCGGCAACGCTTTCCGGCGGCGAAAAGCAGCGGGTGGCGATCGGCCGGGCGTTGCTGGCCTATCCCCGGCTGCTGCTGATGGACGAACCACTCGCCTCGCTCGACGCGGCCCGCAAGAATGAGATCCTGCCGTTTATCGAACAGCTGCGCGACGAAACCGGCATCCCCATCGTCTATGTCAGCCACGCGCTGGACGAGGTGATCCGGCTCGCCGACACCCTGGTCCTGCTGTCCGATGGAAAGGTCGCCGCGGTCGGCGGCGTGGAAGACCTGATGAGCCGGCTCGACCTTCGCCCGCTGACCGGCCGCTACGAAGCCGGCGCGGTGATCGCCGCGACCGTTCGGTCGCACGAGGAAGCAGACGGTTTGACTGTCCTCGAATTCGCCGGCGGCACGATGCGGGTACCCTATACGGACCTTCCCCTCGGCAAGAAGCTGCGCGTGCGGGTGCGCGCCCGCGACGTCTCGCTCGCGCTGGCCGAGCCCAGGGATATCAGCATCCTGAACGTATTTCCCGGCACCGTCCGTGAAATCGGCGGCGAGCCCGGCCCGCAGGTCGACGTGCTGATCGACATCGGCTGCCCGCTCTGGGCGCGGATCACGCGGCACGCGCTCGACAAGTTGAGCATCAAACCGGGAAAACCGGTACACGCGCTGGTCAAGGCGGTGGCGTTCGACCGGCATAGTCTGGGGCACGGGGCAGAGCGGTTTAGGCCGTCCGGAGAAACCGATTGAGCTTTGCCGACGTGAAGGTATCGCCCGGAGCTTCACTTACAAATGGTCGAAGTCGTTTCTGGAAGCAGGCAGGAATATTCGGTGAAACAATGACATCAATGGCCGCCGGAAACCAACATCCCGGCTGGACCTTCGAACCCAAGCGCTTCTCATACACCAGACTCTCGCATAGCAGCTGGACCGCTCAATACCGGCCGGTCGCTTATAGTCGAAATGGAACCGCTCTAGAACGCCCGGCCAAGGACCAGGTAGACAGCATCGTTTCCGCCTTCAGCATGCCCATAGGATAAATAAACCGGGCCAAGCGGCGTATCGACACCGACGAACCCGCTTCCGGCTACGATCAGGTCGTCGAAACCCATATCGCTGCGATCCGCCCACACATTTCCTGCCTCTAGAGACGCCCCAAGATATACCGGAAACCGGATCAACCCGGTCGACTTACCGAATCTTCGATAGAAGATGAGACTGCCGAGCGCGACATTCTCGCCGGTCAATTCGTCGGCAGAAAACCCCGGCAAATTGAACAAACCGCCCAGGCTGAACAAATCCTGCGCGGAACTGTCCCCGTCAAAGGTGAAACCGGCTCTCCCGCCCAAAAGAATCGTATTCCGGCCCCAGGTATTGGCAATCACGAATTCAGGCGTGACCCTGCTGAAATCCTCCTCGCCACCCAGCGTCGCGGTCGACCGGCGGAACTCGGCGAAACCCTTGGCGCCACTTTTTGGAAAATCGAGATCGTCGAGCGTATCGTAATTAAAGCGACCGTAGGCGTCACCGATGCCGAAATCATCGTCCGGCAACGTAGGATCTCCCACATCGATGTCTTTCCAACCATGGCCGTAGCGCAGTCCGACGGTGAGCGCGCCCCAATTTTCCAACTGACGCGCCGCGCTGAGATTTGCGTCCAACTCACTCACCCGTACTTCGGCCACCCGTGAGCCGTCTTCGAACACGTTTACATCGCGCGCGAGATATCCGACGGACGAGCTGATGAAATAACGCGTTGCCGGATCCAGCGGTTGAACGAACGCGGCCGTCGCGCCGAGCCTGTCACCGACGACTGCGTCCACAAGCAGTTCGCCGCCAAGGTCGTTCAAGCCTTCCTTCTGATAGCGCACGCCGATGTTAAAGGT
>CAYYBI010000051.1:0-5230 GCA_964469835.1 uncultured Rhodospirillaceae bacterium | reverse complement strand
GATCTCAGGCACACCGTCAAGATAGAGAATGCGATCAATCACTTCGTCCGCGTGCTTCATTTCTTCGATAGACTCATCGTAGAAATGCTTGGCGAGATCATTGAGACCCCAGTCCTTGCACATTTTGGAGCAGATAAAATACTGATTGATTGCCGTCAGCTCAATGGTGAGGCCGGCGTTAAGAGCGTCGATGACTTGTTGATTGCCGCGGACCGTATCGGGGGTGCCGTCGGCGATCTTGACGCCGTAATCGAGCACGAGGACGCGATCGGAGATATCCATCACCACGCTCATGTCATGCTCGATTAAGGCGATGGTGGTGCCGAACTCCTCGTTCACGTCGAGGACGAAGCGGCACATGTCTTCTTTTTCTTCCGAGTTCATGCCGGCCATCGGCTCGTCGAGCAGTAGCAGATCCGGCTCGGCGGCGAGCGCCCGGGCCAGTTCGACGCGCTTCTGCAACCCATAGGGCAGGCGGCCGACCGGCGTCTTGCGGATCGATTGGATTTCCAGGAAATCGATGATTTCCTCGACCTTTTCCCGATGCGCCAGCTCCTCCCGGCGCGCCGGTCCGACATGCAAAGCCTGCCACAGGAAATTCCGGTGCATCTTGGTATTGCGTCCGGTCATGATGTTGTCGAGCGTCGACATGCCGTGAAACAGCGCGATGTTCTGGAAGGTGCGGGCGATACCCTGGCGGGCCGCCTGGTCCGGCCGCATTTCCTTGCGGGTCTGTCCCTTGTAGGTGATCGCCCCGGTATCGGGATGATAGAAGCCGTTGATGACGTTGAGCATGGAGGATTTGCCGGCGCCGTTCGGCCCGATGATGGCGCGGACTTCGCCCTCCCGGATGTCGAAGCTGACATGTGACAGCGCCGTGACGCCGCCGAAGCTGAGCGAGATATCGTCGACCGACAGCAACTCGCCGCCAATGGTGCGCCGGTCCGCGCGTGCGCCCGGTGCGGCTTCGGTGCCTGCGCCGTCCTGGGCAGATGTCGTGTCCGGCGATGTCACAGCCGCGCGCGCTCCCGCAATTGGCGGGCCTTGCCCTGCAACATTCGTGTCGTTCGGAGGCGGACTCGGTGATCGCTCACCGTGCACTCCCTGTTTGTTTCATTGTTTTTCTTATCGTCCCGTTTTCGGGATCTTCGACTTGTGTGGTTCGCTCAAGTGAATAGCAAGCGTGAAGGGTTCACAAGCGCGTTGACTCTAAATCTTCTCGCCGCTGCCGTCGCGCCAGGAATATTTCGGCGCGTAGCCCAGCAGGCGCTTGGCCTTTTCATTCGACTCCAGGGTTTCGGTGTCGCCGACCGCACCGCGGATTTCGACGCCGGGATAGGCGTCGGCCATGAGTGCGCTGTTGGCGCGGGCCATCACCGTGTCGGCGGCGGCGATCACGAAGTTCTCGGCGCCGGCGATGTCCGCCTCGAGCGCGAGCCGACAGGCCTGTGCGCAGTCGCGCGCGTCGACATAGCCCCACAGATTGCGTTTGCGCACCGACGGGTCGTCCTGCCAGGACGCAAAACTTGCGTAATCATGCGGTTCCATGACATTGGAAAAGCGCAGTCCGATAAAGGGAATGTCGGGATGCCAGCGGCTGAAGTGCCGCGCCATTTCCTCGCCGCAGGCCTTGGCCAGCGCATAGCTGGAATTCGGCCGCGGCGGCAGGTCTTCGTCGAGCGGCGCATAGCCCGGCGGCTCGCGATCGAAGGGCAGGCCGAGCAGCGTTTCGCTCGACGCCCAGACCACGCGCTTCATGCCGAGCTTGGCCGCCGCCGAGAATGCGTTGTACGTGCTGAGCGTGTTGATCGCGAAGGTCGCGCTGTCCGGCCGGCGGCCCTGTCCCGGAACCGCGGCCAGATGAACCACCGCATCGGCCCCGTCATGGATCTTGTTGATCGAGAGAAAGGCGTCGATTGTTTCGCCGAAATCGGTCAGGTCGGTGTGAACGAAAGGTGCAATGGTGTCGGAGGATGGCGCGATGTCCAGGTTGGCGACCACCGTGTAGCCGTGCTCGGTCAGGTCGCGCACCGTCGCACGTCCGACCTTGCCGCTGCCGCCGGTGACGATGATCCGTTTCACGCTGGCACCTCCTGCCTCAGGCTTTCGCTACCGTCTATGCCGCTGCCTGGACCGGCACGGACTCGGGCACGGTGTCGATCTGGATTTCCGCTTCGATCACGCCGGTGCGGCCGTCCTCGAAGGTGACCTGCGTCTCGATATGGCATTGATCCGCGCCGGAATAGAGCGCGTCGACCAGCACACCGTATTTTTCCGCGACGATGCGCCGGCGCACCTTGCGGGTACGGGTGAGTTCGCCGTCATCCGCGTCGAGCTCCTTATGCAGGATCAGGAACCGCCGGATCTGCGTGCCGGCGAGCCGCGGTTCCTGCGCCAGATCGGCGTTGACCTCCGCGACCTTCTCCAGGATCAGCTGGCGGACCGCGTCATGGGTGGCGAGTTCCTGGTAGCTGGCATAGGGGATGCCGTGACGCTCGGCCCAATCGCCGACCGCCTCGTGATCGATATTGATAAACGCGGCGACGAAGTCCTGGCCGTCGCCGAACGCCACTGCCTCCTTGATCTGCGGGAAGAATTTCAGTTTGTTTTCGATGAATTTCGGCGCGAACAAGTCCCCTTGGGTGAGCTTTCCCACATCCTTGGCGCGGTCGATGATCGTCAGGTGGCCGTCATCGTCGACGAAGCCGGCGTCGCCCGTGTGAACCCAGCCATCCGGCGTTTTCGTCTCGGCGGTCGCTTCCGGATTTTTGTAATACTCCTGGAACACGCCCGGGCTGCGGAACAGCACCTCGCCGTTGTCGGCGATCTTGATTTCGACTTCGGGCGCCGGCCGGCCCACCGAATCATCCTTGATCTCGGCGTCCGGTTGCATGGTGACGAACACGCTGGCCTCGGTCATGCCGTAGAGCTGTTTCAGGTTGAGCCCGATGCTGCGGTAAAAATTGAAGATGTCCGGCCCGATCGCCTCGCCGGCGGTGTAGGCCAGCCGCACCCGGCTCATGCCGAGGCTGTTGCGCAGCGGGCCGTAAATCAGCAGATCGCCGATCGCATAGAGCAGCCGGTCGCCGAACGGCACCGGTGCCTTTTCAAGAATCCTGGCGCCGACGCGCTGCGCCAGCCCCATGAAGTAATGGAATGCCTTTCGTTTCAGCCAGCCCGCATCCTCCATCCGGATCATCACGGTGGTGATCAGGTTCTCGTAGATCCGGGGCGGTGCAAAAAAGTAGCTCGGCCCGAGCTCCCAGACATCGTTCAGGACCGTATCGCTGGATTCCGGGCAGGCGACGCACAACCCGGCGGTGTAGGACTGGCCGAAGGAGAAAATATGATCGCCGACCCAGGCCATCGGCAGATAGGCGAGCGCTTCATCGGTTTCATCGAGCCGGTCGACCCGGCCCGCGTTCAGCGCGGTCGCCATGATGTTGCGGTGGGTGAGCACCACGCCTTTCGGCTGGCCCGTCGTGCCGGAGGTATAGAGCATTACCGAAACGTCGGTCCCGACGCTTCCCGCAACCGCGGCGTCATAGAAATCGGGATTGGCGCTGTCGTAGGCGCGGCCCTGCTCGACCACGGTTTCATAGGCGCAGACGAAATCCTGCGGATAATTGCGCAGGCCCCGCGCGTCGTCATAGATCAGCACCTCCAATGTCGGGCAGCGCTCCTTGATCTCGAGCAGCTTGTCGACCTGTTCCTGATCCTCGACCACGGCAAATCGGGCTTCCGCGTGGTCGAGCACGAATTGCAGCTCGTCGGCCACCGCATCCTGGTACATCGGCACCGGAACCGCGCCCAGCGCCTGTGCTGCGACCATCGACCAATAGAGGCGCGGGCGGTTGTCGCCGATGATCGCCACCTTGTCGCCGCGGCCGCATCCTCGTGCGGCGAGTCCGCAGGCGAGCGCGCGCACTTCCGTCGCGACCTCGGCCCAACTCCAGCTCTGCCAAATGCCGTAGTCCTTTTCGCGCATCGCCGGGCGGCCCGCGAAACGCTCGGCATTATGGGCGAGCAGTTTCGGGAAGGTATCGTATTTGGTGATGTCCAATGGGGTCTCGGCCATGCTGCGGTCCTGTGACAATTTCACCCCTCCCGCACGGTGCGGGCTGGCGATCATATTGATGCGGAAAACGGGACGCACGGCAAGGGCGGATCGGCGGTGTGACGGGTACTGGCTTTGCCTGCCGGGTATGGAATCCGCTAAACACGGAGTAGGGAACGAACAAGTGATGAGGGATAGGCCCGTGGAAATGACCTTCGAGACAGTGCGGCTGACCGTCGATGACGGCGTGGCGACGGTCTGGATGAACCGGCCCGACAAACGCAACGCCTTCAATCTGCAGATGGCGGAGGACATCATCGCCGCTTATGACGCGATTGACCGCGACGAGACTCTGAAACTGGTGATGTTGCGGGCCGAGGGACCTTTGTTTTCCGCTGGCGCCGATGTCACCGAACGCAAGGGCAAGGATGTTGCGTGGCTGCGCCGGGCCCGGCGGCTCGGCGCGAAGGCCTTCGCGGCGGTCAGCGACTGTGCCGTGCCCAGCGTCGCCGCCGTGCAGGGCGCGTGTATCGGCGCCGGCGCGGAAATGTCGACGGCCTGCGATTTCATTATCGCCCGTGACGACGCGCGCTTCATGTATCCAGAGGGCCGGATCGGCTCGGTCGGCGCGACCCAGCGGCTGCCGCGCCATGTGGGCAAGGCGCTCGCCAAGGAGCTGTTGTTCACCGCGCGCTTCATGGAGGCCGACGAAGCCTTGCGCGTCGGCTACGTGAACCGCGTGGTGCCGGCAGACCGGTTCGAGGCGGAGCTTGCGGCGCTGGCCGATCAGATGCGCGGTTCCAAGGCGCTGGCGCTCCGGCTCATCAAGAAATCGATCGATCTGGGCGGCGATACGGATTTCGAACGCGGCCATGCGATCGAAATGCTGGCGCTGGAGCGCAGCCTTGCCGACACCGAATGGATGCAGGGGGTGGAAGAATTCGCCGCCGAGCGCGGGGCCCGCCGGGCCGAGAAGGAAATCGAGCAGGACCGGGACGGCGGCTGAGCGGGATGACAAAGACAAGCGCCTTGTTCTCGCCGCTTACGCTGGGGGGGCTCGAACTGGCGAACCGTATCGTGGTGTCGCCGATGTGCCAGTACAGCGCCGAACACGGCAGCGCCACCGACTGGCACCTGATGCATCTGGGCCAGCTCGCGGTGTCCGGCGACTCC
>CAYYBI010000050.1:0-17057 GCA_964469835.1 uncultured Rhodospirillaceae bacterium | reverse complement strand
TGCGGCGCGGCGCCCGGGTCGCAGCGGTCCAGGCACTGTATCAACTCGAATTCGGCAACGAGCCGGTGGAATCGGTGATCGCTGATTTTCGCGGCCATCGCCTCGATGATGCCGAGCCGCCGACGGCGCCGTCGGAGATCGATATGGCCTTGTTCGCCGACATCGTGCGCGGCGCGACGGGTGAGCGGCCTCGGTTGGATGGATTTTTGAACGATGCGCTCGATAAGGACCGCCGTCTCGACAGATTGGAAGTGTTGATGCGGGTGATTCTGCGGGCAGGCGCCTACGAATTGCACGACCGCGAAGACATTGATTCTGCGCTGACGATCAATGAATACGTCGCCGTGGCGGACGCATTTTTCAATGACCGCGAGCCGGCCCTGGTCAACGCGGTTCTCGACCGTGTCGCACGGCATCTGAAACAGCAATCGAACACGGTGGACAACGCACATGACGCCGGTTCGGACGGGTGAATTCGACCGAATCGAACGCTATCTCGCCCCCTTAGCGGCGGGCTGGCCGGGCGCCTTCGGATTGCGCGACGATGCCGCAATCATCACGCCAAACGCTGGCTGTGATCTGGTCGTCACCACCGATACCATGGTTGCCGGCGTCCATTTTATCGGCGACGAGCCCGCGGCGCTGATCGCGCGAAAACTTCTGCGGGTCAACCTTTCGGACTTGGCAGGCATGGGTGCCGACGCCCGTTGCTATACTTTGAATCTTGCCCTGCCGTCGGCTGTTGAGGATGTGTGGCTGGCCCACTTCACCGACGGTCTCACCGCCGATCAGGTTGCCTTTGACGTGGTGTTGGCCGGCGGTGATAGCGTTTCCATCCCCGGCCCCATGTGCTTGACCGTGACCGCTTTCGGCGAGGTTGGCCACGGTGCCGCGCTGCGCCGGGGTGGTGCGCGACCCGGCGATCTTATCTTTGTTACCGGTACGATCGGCGACGGCGCGCTCGGCCTCCGCACGCTCAGGGGCGAATTGCCCAATTTGGATGGAACTGACCGGGATTGGCTGGCCGATCGCTACCGCTTGCCGCAGCCCCGCATGGAAGCCGGCGCGCAGCTTGTCGGCTTGGCGACGGCTGCCATGGATATTTCGGACGGTCTTGTCGGTGATCTCGGCCATATCGCCGACGTTTCCGGCGTGGCGGCGGTCGTCGAATCGGATCGAGTTCCCCTATCGGAGGCCGCCGGAAAGGCAGTCGCGAGTACCCCCGGCCTGCGCGAAACCGTGCTTACCGGTGGCGACGACTACGAGTTGCTGTTCACTGTACCCGAGGATGCCGGATCGGCGGTTGCGGCTTTGTCGGCGACGCTTGGGCTGCCGATGACGGAGATCGGATTTATCGAGGCCGGCAGCGGCGTTCGTGTGCTGGACGGGCAGGGACAGCCAATGGTCTTCGCAGCGACCGGGTACACCCATCGATAATCCTTTGGCTTGGCGTAGCGGGGGGCGGTATACCTACCGCCGGGTTACCGGCGTGCCGATCATGGCCCGGCGGACGGGAATCGGAATTCGGCAGAGCCGTCGATGAAACTAGTGATCATTATCGTTTCGGTTGTGCTGTTGCTTGCAGGCGGCGGAGCGGCGTTTTTCTTTCTGCAAGGTCAAGACGCCGATGCGCCGGAAGACCAAAAGATCGCGGAGACGCGCGAGCGGTCCAAGGCCTCCGCCGACCCGGTTTATCTTGACGTCAAGAATTTGGTGATTCCGATTATCCGCAACCGCGAAATTCAGAAATATGTTCTGTTTCGCATTACCCTTGAAATGCATGATGAAAATACGAAGGATGAGGTCAGGTTGGCCTTTCCTAGGCTCAAGGATGCCTTTATCAAGGATCTGTTCGACTACTATGCTTATCGAACGCCGGGTGCCGACGGAATCAACGTCAATGCTGTGAGGCGGCGTCTCAAGCGGGCCAGTGACAGGACGGTCGGCAAGGACAAGGTCAAGAATGTGCTGATTCAAGGCGCGTTCGAGCGAGCCGCACAGTCCAACTGAGCCAAACTCCAAAGGATCGGCAGCCAACATGACATCGGAATATCCAGGGGGGGCTGCGGCCAGCCGCGACCCGACCCGGAGCAACGTCATCCTGTTGTCGTTCTCGCTCGCACTGTCGATGTCGGGCAGTTCGCTCGTGCTGGCGACGTCGCCGCTTGTGGCGCAATCGATTGCGCTGGACAAATCGCTAGCAACCTTGCCGCTAGCCTTGCAATGGGTGGCGACCATGACGGCCACGGTTCCCGCGTCGCTTCTGATGCGGCGCTTTGGCCGCCGTTCGATATTTATTGCCGGCCAGTTGATCGGGATGTCCGGCGCGGCGCTCGCCACCTATGCGGTTTTCGCCCAGAGCTTTTGGCTTTTTGCCGTGGCCGGATTGATATTCGGCACGCACAATGCGATCTGGCAATATTATCGCTTCGCCGCGGCCGATACCGCCAGCGAGGCATTCAAGAGCCGAGCGATTTCCTTCGTTTTGGCAGGCGGTGTTATTGCCGCGGTTATCGGCCCGGAACTCGCGAAGTGGAGCCGTGATCTCTTCTCGCCGGTTATGTTCGCCGGCGGGTTCACCGCTATGATGGGGCTTTCCGCCGTGACGATCCTATTGCTGACCCGGGTAGATATACCGGTCCCGCGTGCCGCGGAGCGCGCCAGCAGCGGCCGGGACTTGTCCGTCATCGCCCGCCAGCCGGCCTTCGTCGTCGCCGTGCTGGCCGCCATGATTGGATACACCATCATGACCTTCGTGATGACGGCGACTCCGCTGGCGATGGTCTCGTACGGCCATATTTTCGACGATGCGGCCTGGGTCATCCAATGGCATATCCTTGGTATGTATGCCCCAAGCTTTTTCACCGGTCACCTGATCAAGCGATTCGGCGAAGCGCGGATGATTTTCGCTGGCGCGTTGCTGATGCTGTTGTGCATCGCGGTCAATATGAGCGGTACGGGCGTCTGGCATTTTTGGGCCGGGCTGGTCCTGCTCGGGCTCGGATGGAACTTCCTGTTTGTCGGCGGCACCACGCTGCTCACCAGCACGCATGCGCCGGAAGAAAAGGCAAAAGTCCAGGCGTTGAATGATTTTCTCGTATTTTCAATGGTTTCAGCGGCAGCATTGGCATCCGGATGGGTCGAACACAGCTTCGGCTGGGGCGCGGTCAACCTGGCTGGCGTGGCGCCGATCCTGTTTATTCTGGCGGCATTGATCTGGTTGATGATGATGCGCCGTCGCGAACCGGCGGCGCAGCGGTAACGGCCGGCGCCTGACCCCGCGATTCTGGACCGCCCCAAAGGGATCGGCGGTTGCCATTGGCCCTGCGTTCTGGCATGTTCCGGCCGCTTCGCGGCAGCCCATTCGGTTTCGGAATTTTGGGGGAGTACACGGGCCGCGCGATGGCACGTTTCATCGATTTCTCAATAACAAATCCAGGTTCGGGAAATGCTCGTATTCGTCTTCGTTTGTGTTGCGGTGGCCATTGCTTATGGAATTATTGCGGGCCGGTCCGTTTGGACCGCAAGCGCCGGTTCCGAGCGGATGCAGGAGATTGCCGGCGCAATCCAGGAAGGCGCCGGCGCCTACCTCAACCGCCAATACACGGCGATCGGCATCGTCGGAGTCGTGATTGCAATCATACTTTACTTCCTGCTCGGCTGGCAGGTTGCTGCGGCCTACGTGGTCGGCGCCGTGCTGTCTGGTGCGACCGGATATATCGGCATGCTCGTCTCGGTTCGGGCAAATGTCCGCACCACGGAAGCCGCCCGCACGGGGCTGGCGGAGGGGCTTGCGGTTTCCTTCAAGGCCGGCTCGGTAACCGGGATGCTGGTCGCAGGGCTGGCGCTGCTCGCGGTGGCGGGGACGTATTGGTTCCTGCTGAGCGATGGCGCGAGCGGCCGGGCGTTGGTCGATCCGCTGGTCGGGCTTGGGTTTGGGGCATCGCTTATTTCGATCTTCGCACGATTGGGCGGCGGCATCTTTACCAAGGGCGCCGATGTGGGCGCGGACCTGGTCGGCAAAGTGGAAGCGGGTATTCCCGAGGACGATCCGCGCAATCCCGCGGTTATCGCCGACAATGTGGGCGACAATGTCGGTGACTGCGCCGGCATGGCGGCGGATTTGTTCGAGACCTATGTCGTGTCCGTTGTGGCGACCATGGTCCTGGCGTCGATCCTGTTTGTCGGACAGGAGATCGCAGGGCCGCTGATGCTCTACCCGCTGGTGATCGGCGCGGTGTGCATCCTGACGTCGGTCATTTCGACCTTCTTCGTGCGGCTCGGCGCGAGCCAGAGCATCATGGGCGCGCTCTATAAAGGCTTCATCGCCGGCGCTGTGTTGTCTGCCGTCGCGCTGTGGCCGGTCACCGACATGCTGCTTCCGCAGGGCATGGATACGGTCTTCAATGCGGGCGGGCAATCTTTCACCGGTATCGACCTGTTCTTCTGCGGCGTCATCGGTCTCTTGCTGACCGGCCTGATCATCTGGGTCACCGAGTATTACACCAGCACCGAATTCCGGCCCGTTCGGTCGATCGCGCAGGCGTCGACCACGGGGCACGGCACCAATGTTATCCAGGGGCTGGCCATTTCTATGGAAGCGACGGCGATTCCGGCATTGCTCATCTGCGCCGCGATCGTCTCGACCTACATGCTGGCAGGCCTGTTCGGGATTGCCATTGCCGTGACCGCCATGTTGGCGCTTGCGGGTATGGTGGTGGCGCTCGATGCCTATGGACCCGTTACGGATAACGCCGGCGGTATTGCCGAAATGGCGGAACTCGACGAAAGCGTGCGCAAGATTACCGATGCGCTCGATGCGGTCGGCAACACCACGAAGGCGGTCACCAAGGGCTATGCAATCGGTTCGGCCGGACTGGGCGCGTTGGTGCTGTTCGCTGCATACACGCAGGATCTTGCCTTCTTTAGCGCCAATCCGAAGGAATTCCCGTACTTTGCTGGTGTAGAAGTAGATTTCTCGCTTTCCAACCCCTATGTCGTGGTCGGCCTGTTCGTCGGCGGCATGCTGCCCTATCTGTTCGGAGCGCTCGGCATGACTGCCGTCGGCCGTGCGGCGGGATCGGTGGTCAACGAAGTACGCCGCCAGTTCAGGGAAATTCCCGGGATCATGGAAGGCACGGGCAAGCCGGAATACGGCACGTGCGTCGATATGCTGACGCGGGCGGCGATCAAGGAAATGATCATTCCGTCGATGCTGCCGGTACTGTCGCCGCTGGTGCTGTACGGGGTGATCCTGGCAATTGCCGGAAAATCGGCCGCGCTGTCGGCGCTGGGCGCGATGCTGCTGGGCGTGATCGTCACCGGGTTGTTCGTGGCCATTTCGATGACCGCGGGCGGTGGCGCCTGGGACAATGCCAAGAAGTATATCGAAGACGGCAATCTTGGCGGCAAGGGGTCGGAAGCGCACCATGCCGCGGTCACCGGCGATACGGTCGGCGATCCTTACAAGGATACCGCCGGTCCGGCCGTCAACCCGATGATCAAGATTACCAACATCGTCGCCTTGCTGCTCCTGGCGATGCTGGCGCACTAGGCGCGACGATACCGCACGAGAAAGCCCCGGCACTTCGGTGTCGGGGCTTTCTCGTAACGGTCGGCTCGGCACCGCAGGTTGGACGGTCAGCGACTTCCGAATATTCCCAGGTTGTTGAACATCTGGTCGAAGAATCCCAGCTTGCGGCCCGACGTCGGCGTTTGGCGCTCTACGACATCGATTTTCCGTGCATCGTCCTTGCCGTAAACTTGGATGTTCTCCACGACGTTGTTCTTGTCGAAATAAACCGCCAAAGTTTTCTGCTGTTTGACATTTGGACTGAAAAACGCCCATTGCTCGATATGACGGCCGATGTAGTACCAGACTTGGGAGTCGAAAGTGCCTTGGGAGGAGGGCGGCCCCGCAATCCGCAGCAATTCGGCCTTGGTCGTCTGGCCGACCTTGATATCCGAGAGCTGCCCTTCGGTGAGCAAATTGCCGTGCGTGCTGGCCCGCGGGCTGCACGCGGTAAGCAACGCCGCCAATACCGCACAAGTAAGGATTCCCGCGTGTTTCATCGCCTCATTTCGAGTATTTTAAATTATTTCGGATCCAGCCATTGCCGGACCAGCTATTCTACTAATATAGGTCGGCATACAGAGCAATACGACTTGGAATTTGCGCCAGGTCAGCCTGCCGGGGAAATCGCGGAATGAGACTGGATCGGTTTTTCAAATCGTCGCCCATTCGGGACGCCGCCCGGCGCCTTTACGGGACGGTTGTGGCGCAGTCGCGCGAGCCCCTCTTTTATACCTTGTCGGGCGTTCCGGACACGGCGACCGGTCGTTTCGACCTTATCGCCCTGCATGGATTTTTGGTCATGCACCGGCTAAAGGGCGCGGAAGGCGGGGCTGAGCTTGCGCGGGCGTTGTCCGAGACATTGGTCGAAGATATTGATCGCAACCTGCGCGAAATGGGCACGGGCGATTTGTCGGTCGGACGCAAGGTCAAGCATCTGACTCAGGGATTCTATGGCCGGATGGAAGCGTATGAAGAAGGGCTCGGCGCCACCGATACGGTATTGCACGCCGCGGTGCAGCGTAATCTTTTTGGCGGGGCCGCTGCCGAGGCAATACCGGAAATTGGTGCCTATCTTCGTCGGGAAGCGCGGCGGCTCGCCGACCAGCCGTTTGATGCCTTGGCCAAAGGCATCGTTCGATTTGGGGCCCCACCGGGAGAACCATCAAGCGCTGAAGCCGCCAACGGAGGCCGTTGATGGAGCAAAGTCAGACGCCCTCAGAGCTCTCACGTGTCGTTGAATTTGAAAATATCGTTCAGGATGAGATCGAACTCGTGATCGATGCAACGGTCGACGAGTGCCGACTAATCGCCAATCGGCTCGATTTATTGGGCGTGGAGCGGCTTTCGGCTCAACTGCGGATCAAGCCGGTTTCGCACGGCGCGGCGATACATGTCGACGGCCGATTTACGGCGAAAGTGGTGCAATGCTGCGTGGTTAGTCTGGAGCGGCTGGAAAACGAAATAGATGAGCCTTTGGCGGTGCGGTTTGGACCCTCGGCGGAGGCGGAACCCGAACTGGAATTTAGCGTCGACGACGCCGATCCGCCGGAACCATTGACCGGCGACCGAATCGATCTTGGCGAATTGGTGGTCCAGCATTTGGCGATTGCGCTCGATCCGTATCCGCAAAAATCGAGTGCACAAGTGCCCGATTGGTGCGATGATGTTGATACAATGAAGGATTCCGGCGCGGATAACCCGTTTTCGGTTCTTGCTGCTTTGAAGAAAAAGCAGGAATAAGCATGCCGAACCGCTTGCCGTATCATCGGATATTGGCTATTTAACCAGCCTATTTCCCAAACAATTTACGAGCTTTATGAGAGAGAGCCGATGGCCGTTCCAAAGAAGAAGGTATCGAAGTCACGACGTAACATGCGCCGGTCCCATGATGCCTTGAAACCCGTATCCTATTCGGAATGCTCTAATTGTGGTGAATTGAAGCGGCCCCATCATGTCTGTTCGGCTTGTGGTTCTTATGATGGGCGCGAGGTTCTCGAAGTAGCAGACGTCTGATACCGCTGATGCCTAAGGGGGGGCAAATCGGATCGTGACCGAAAGGGTGGTCATTGCGTTGGACGCCATGGGGGGCGATCGCGCTCCGGATATCGTGATTGCCGGGGCCGCGTTGGCCCTCAAACGCATGCCGAACGCCCATTTCCTGATATTTGGCGACGAGGGTTGGATTAGCCCGCTGCTCGACGAACATCCGTCGCTGGCCGATGCGGTGACGATTCGGCATACCGACGAGCAGGTGCGCAGCGAGGATAAGCCGTCTGCGGCGATCAAGTCCGCCAAGAATTCAAGCATGCGGTTGGCGATCGATGCGGTGCGCGACGGTGAGGCGAGTTGCGTCGTATCCGCCGGCAATACCGGCGCGCTGATGGCGATCGCAAAATTCGTATTGAAGACGCTTCCCGGAATAGACCGTCCGGCGATCGCTGCCTACTTCCCGACCTTGACGGGGGAAAGCGTTATGCTCGACCTCGGCGCCAACGTGGAATGCAAGGCGAACAACCTGGCGCAGTTTGCGGTTATGGGCGAAGTATTTTCCCGCACCGTCCTGGGTGTGGAGCAGCCGAGCATTGGCCTACTCAACATCGGCGTCGAGGCGTTGAAGGGCAATGAAGAGGTAAAAGGGGCGGCGGCGATTCTGCGCGAATCGGACCTGCCTATCGATTTTAAAGGATTCGTGGAAGGCGACGACATCACGTCCGGCAAGGTCGATGTGATCGTCACCGATGGTTTCACCGGCAACGTTGCGCTGAAAACCGCCGAAGGAACACTCCATTTGTATTCGACAATGATGAAACAGGCGTTCGGCAGCAGCATCGTTTCCAAAATCGGATTTCTGCTGGCGCGACGCGCGATTAACAAGATGCGCGCGCGCATGGACCCGAGGCGATACAACGGGGCCATGTTGCTGGGGTTGAATGGAATTGTGGTGAAAAGCCATGGCGGCACCGACGAGGTTGGGTTTGCCAACGCAATCAGCGTCGCATCCGACATGGTTGTGCATGGATTTCAGTCGAAGATTAAGGACGATTTCGAGCGTCTGAAGGCAGTAGATGACTCGGAGAGCGCCGCGGAAGAGCCGGATCGCAGCAGGGCGGTTGTATAGCATGCGCAAGTCCGTCGTCCTCGGGTGCGGGGCTTATCTCCCCGAACGCATCGTCACAAATGCGGAATTGTCGGAGCAGCTGGAAACCTCTGATGAATGGATTCAAAAGCGCACCGGCATCCGCGAGCGCCGCATCGCCGCTCCAGGCGAGTTGACCTCGGACTTGGCCCGCCGCGCCAGCGAAGAGGCATTGCAGCGGGCGGGCCTGGACGCGAGCGAAGTCGATTTGATTGTCCTGGGCACCGCAACACCGGACAATACATTCCCGGCCACTGCTTGCCGGGTGCAGGCCGGTCTCGGCATTACGCGCGGCGCGGCGATGGACGTACAGGCCGTGTGCAGCGGGTTCGTTTATGCGCTGTCGATTGCGGATAACATGTTGCGCTTGGGCCAGGCAAAGACAGCCCTGGTCATTGGCGCCGAAACCTTCAGCCGGATACTCGACTGGGAGGACCGGTCGACCTGCGTGCTATTCGGTGACGGCGCCGGCGCGGTCGTCCTGCGGGCAGTGGAAGATGGTGGCAGCGCAGATCGGGGCATCCTGTCGACCCACATCTATTCTGATGGCACCGGATATGATTTGCTGTATGTGGATGGTGGACCGTCCACAAGCGGTACGTCAGGTCATTTGCGCATGCAAGGGCGGGAAGTTTTCCGGCACGCGGTTCTGCGAATGGCCGAAGCGGTGCAAACATCGCTTACCGTCAACGACCTCACGACGGAAGATCTGGATTGGGTCGTGCCGCATCAAGCAAACATCCGCATAATGGACAGTATGGCCAAGAAGCTTGCGTTGAGGGACGATCAGATCGTCGTGACGGTCGATAGACAGGCAAATACCTCCGCCGCGACAATTCCTCTGGCGCTGGCGGAGGCGGATGGTGACGGTCGTCTGAAACAGGGTGATCTGGTATCGTTGACCGCGATGGGCGGGGGCTTCACCTGGGGTGCTGCCCTGTTGCGGTGGTAGGGTGAACTTACAATCAAATATTGTTATCGAGATTTGGGTATCGCGGCTAAGTGTTGGAATTGACTGTCAGAGGGCCACGCGGCTACCTTAATCCAAATACTAGTAAAAGGGGTTGTTTATGACCGGCAAGACATTAACACGCGCGCAGCTGACCGAGGCCGTGTATCAGGAGGTCGGATTGTCACGAAACGAATCGGCCGACCTGGTGGAATCGGTGCTGGGGGAAATATCGACCGCATTGACGCGTGGCGAAATGGTCAAGATATCTTCATTTGGCAGCTTCTTCGTTCGGCAGAAGGGACAACGCATCGGCCGTAATCCGAAAACCGGTGAGGAAGTTCCCATATTGCCGCGAAAGGTATTGGTTTTCCGGCCGAGCCATGTGCTCAAGAACCGCATCAATCAAAGCCTCTCCAAAATCGACGTATAGGCAGTCTATGGGGGATCGGCGCCGGCGCGGCGATTGCTCACGCTTTACCGTTCGCGTCGGATAATGACCTTGATGGTTCATTGGTTGCCAGCTTGATTTGAGGCTTGCGGAATTCCAATGTCGGTTACGAAACACGAGCAGGAGGCAAAAAGGGATGGCAACCGCACCGAGCCGGTCGCATCCGACAAAATCCGCGACCGCATTCCGAACCATTAGTGAAGTGTCCGATGAACTCGACGTGCCGCAGCACGTTTTGCGGTTTTGGGAAACCAAATTCAGCCAGGTCAAGCCGCTCAAGCGCGGCGGCGGCCGACGCTACTATCGGCCCGAGGACCTTGCCGTGCTTCGGGGAATTCGGAAATTGCTGTATACCGACGGCTATACCATCCGGGGTGTTCAGCGGCTGCTCAAGCAGGGCGGCGTAAAGATTTTTCTCGAAGGTAAGGTCGCGTCGGCCGAGCCGAAGCCTGCGCAACCGGGCGGATCCGCTGGAGAGGGGGCGGGCGTTGCCGCTTCAACCGGTTCCTCGGAAGCCTCGTCTAACCCACCTGACCGAAGTGAATTAAAGGCAATCATGGAGGAATTGGTGGCGTTACGGGAGCTGTTGCCAAGCCGCGGGAAATAGCCGACTCGGATCATTGCCTCGTGTGCTCTGGGTCGTTAGAGTGCGCGCGAAACGGTCGCAAACCAATCGTTTTTAGTATCGGAGCGTAGCGCAGCCTGGTAGCGCACTTCACTGGGGGTGAAGGGGTCGTAGGTTCAAATCCTATCGCTCCGACCAATTAAATCAATCCTTTACGCCGTCCCTGCGGGGACGGCGAATTTTCTGCAAATCGAATGAAGATCCTCCCCTTTGGGTATTAGTCCATCTGTTCAGGGGCGTTCACCTGACGAATCGGGTAGGTGGTTAGACGTATTAGGGCGCCAAGAGCGGCGCGGTTTTCACAAGGGGCGTCATGTCGGGTGATACGGCAGATTTCAAATCCGGAAAAAAACCGGATGGCCAAGCGGAAGGACTTTGGGGCGACGTATCCGCGGCCTTGTTTGGGCCTGCGGTAAATGCATTTCGCAACGCCCGGAAACGCATCGAGCGCGACCATTTCAACGCGATGACGAAAGCCGCTCGCAAATTACATGAAGACAGAGACCCGCTTGATCCTCGCTGAGGGCGGTTATTTCGGCAAATTCATCGTATAGGCTGACCTGGACTTGCGGCCGTCTTTCGGAGTCGGACCGGTTTAGCATCGATCCGAACGCTCTATCCTGGGCCGCCGGGACGATAGGTGCCCGCCGCCGCAATTCGTATCCGCTATCCTCCTCGAACTTATGGTCGTTCAGTCCCTTCCTGCAGCGCCGCCGCATAGGTTGACATTGCTGAATTAGGTTAGGGCGTCTGGTCATACACCGTAAATTCCGCGATGATAGACGTCACTTGAGGCAACAGGAATCCGCATGGGAGCGTCATGAAGAGCTACAAAGTCACCGCGTTCGGCGAAGCGCTCGAGGAAAGTGTCGAGGAAACGCCGGTCCCGCAGGGTACTGAAGTGCTGGTCCAAGTGGCGGCCTGCGGCGTTTGCCATAGTGACGTTCACTTGCGTGAGGGGTTCTTCGACCTGGGCGATGACGGCCGGCTTGACCTCTCGAGAGGTCTCCCGCTGCCGTTGACCCTCGGCCACGAAGTCGCGGGCGAGGTGGTCGCATTGGGGCCGGCAGCCGCCTCAGCAGGCCATCCGATCGTCCTTGGCGACCGGCGCGTGATTTATCCCTGGATCGGCTGTGGCGACTGTCTGGCCTGTTCTGAGGGTGCTGAACATCTGTGCCGGGCGCCCCGCAATATCGGTTTGCAACTCGGCGGCGGGTATAGCGACCATGTTCTGGTGCCGCATCCGCGCTATGCTCTGCCCTTCGACGGGATGCCGATCGAGGAGGCGTGCACCTTTGCCTGCTCCGGACTGACTTCCTACAGCGCTTTGAAGAAGGTCCAACGCCTGCAGCCGTCGGATCCGCTGGTTATTATCGGGGCTGGCGGTGTTGGTCTTGCCGGCATTCGGCTTGCGGAGCACGTCACCGGTGCCCGCCCGGTCGTGGCCGAAATCTCGCCGGAACGGTGCGAGGCTGCAATGGTGGCCGGCGCGCGCGAAACGCTCGATCCAAGCGCGGACGGCGCGGTGCGTAGCTTCATCAAGGGATCGGGCGGCGGCGCAGCGGCGGTAATCGATTTTGTCGGTTCGGCGGAAACCGCGCGGTTCGGGTTCGATATACTGCGCAAGGGCGGTAAGATGATCGTCGTCGGGTTGTTCGGCGGCGGGCTGAATGTACCGGTTCCGCATTTTCCGATACGGGAGATCACGGTGTCCGGTTCCTACGTTGGAACATTGGCCGAATTGCAGGAATTGCTGGCACTGGCGTCGCAGGGCAAGGTCGCCCGGGCGGCTGTCGACGCCCGGACTCTTGACCGTGCCGAGGAAACGCTGAGCGCGTTGGCCGAGGGTCGTATTACGGGCAGAGCCGTTCTCGTGCCATAATGACCAATGCCGGAAAGGTTAGGAACGATCTATGAGTAGTCATCCGCATACCGTCGATACCGATCAATCGATCAGCATGCCGCCCGGGCCGGTCGAGGGACCCTTTGCCTGGCGCGGGCCGGAGATGGCGGCGCGGACCGATTGGATACATACGCTGACCGACGGTGAAATCGGTGAAATCGAAGCCGCGCTCGGGATCGCCCGGAAATCCGGCCGGTCGATGGCGGAGTTGCGAACGGAGGATTTCCCGCTACCCGGCCTGGCGGCCCGTTTGCGGGGCCTGCGGGACGACCTGCTGGAAGGGCCGGGCTTCGCGCTATTGCGCGGATTGCCGGCCAATCGCTATGGGATCGAAGACGTTGCGACGATCTATCTCGGCATCGGGCGGCACATGGGTTCTACCCGATCGCAGAATGGCGAAGGACATCTGCTGGGGCATGTCTGCGACCTTGGTCATTCACAGGAAAATCCGACCCAACGCGGCTATCGGGCGCCAGGGCCGCTCAATTTTCACACGGATTCGGTGGATATCGTTGGCCTGATGTGCTGGCGCCCGGCCAGGCACGGCGGCGAAAGCCGGATCGCCAGTTCAGCAACGGTTTATAATGAAATATTGCAACGCCGGCCGGACCTGATCCCGGCGCTGTTCTCGCCGGTCTATCGGGACCGTCGCGGCGAGATTCCCGCCGGAAAGCCGCCGTGGTGGGTTATGCCCGTATTTCAGTGGCATGAAGGGCGTTTATTCAGCCATTACTCGAATACCTATATCCGCTCGGCCCAGCGCTTTGAGGGGGCGCCGCGGCTGACCGACGCACAGTCGGAAATGCTTGATCTGGTACCGGCGATCGCCGCCGAGCCGTCGGTATATTTGGAGATGGCGCTACGGCAGGGCGATATTCAGTTCGTGAACAATCATCGGATCCTGCACAGCCGCACGGCGTACGAGGATTGGGACGAGGATGCGCGGCGACGATACCTGTTACGGCTTTGGATTTGTCCGCCTAACGGACCGCCAATTCCGCCGGCCTATGCGGATCGGTACGGTGGGATTAAGGTCGGCGATCGAGGGGGCATTGTCGTGCCGGGCATGCAACCGGTGGTCAGCCTGGAGCCCATATAAGCGCCGGGATTTTCGGCACGCCGGCGGCGGCCGAGCGCAAGCGAATGTCCGGAATCAATCAGGGGCGCCGCGGCAAGGCCGGGCGCCCCTAACTGTTGCGGCAAAAAACGTACCGCTGTTTGCTTACTTCTTCGCCTTACAGGGCGAGCAAGCTTTTTTCGCCTTGCACGGGCTGCAAGCGGCTTTCGCTTTGCAGGGATTGCACGGCTTGCAGGCCGCTTTCGCCTTGCACGGTTTACACGCAGCCTTGCATGCGGCGAGCTGGATCGCGTTTTCCGGAAGATCGGCGGCGGAAACAGCCATTGGAACTTGGGAAACAGTAGCGGCCAGTGCGGCGACGCTCAGCGTGGTCAAAGTCTTCTTAAGCATAAAGCCCTCCTGAGTTTGGGAGACAGAAAATCGCCGGCTTTTTTCGCCGTCGGCTCGCTGCCAATAATTGATTACATCGATACCGCGCGGCGGTAGCGAGTCAAATTAAGGATTAGTGCATCAACTTTTGGTGAGGGCTGCACCGTCGCGGATGGTACTACGCAATTGCGTCCCGTCCGGCTGCCGTTAGCTTGCAGACCAACCAATTCGGCTTGACCGGATTGTCGAACCACGGTTCGGCCCAGCCTTGCCGGATGCAACTTCTGATCGTGCGTTCATTGACCCGCTGTCCGTTGGTATCGAACAGCGGAAGTTTGCCGCCCGGTTGGTCCAGGCCGCGCCGGAGCCATAGGGCTTGTGTTGATGTTGGCCGCGCCACGCCCTTGCGCTTTGGCACAGCGGTTGCCGCCCTGCTATTGAGTTTTGCCTCGACCATTCCCCTGTCTTTCCCGTGAATTCGGTTCTCGGGTCGGATCGCGTTGTGCCGCGATTTTGCCTGGGTCAATGGTAGGGTAGTTTTCCGTGCGGGCCAAGGCGGCCGCCATCTAATAGGGAGTAATACGGTTCATGAGCGCTTGTTTCGTCTATATCACCGCGGGCGACGCGGCGGAGGCACGGAAAATCGGCCGCATTCTTGTGGAGGAACGGTTGGTCGCTTGCGCAAACGTGCAGGATCATGTGACGTCGATTTACCGATGGGAGGATGAGGTAAAGGAGGAGACGGAGGCGGTGCTGGTCGCAAAATCAGTAGCGGATCGGCTGCCGGCGGTGATCGACCGCGTGAAGGCGCTGCACAGTTATGATTGCCCGTGTATCGTTTCGTGGGCATTGAGCGGCGGGAATCCCGACTTTCTCGATTGGCTGGCAACGGAATCGGTGGAGAATCCATAGGCGCCAACCGGTATTGGCGAGAGCTTGCCGGGTCCTTACGCCGGTGGCAGACTGCCCGGCCGTTGGAAATCGGCGTTATGCCACGTAGAATTCTCCGTTCGGAATTGCCCCATGAAAATCCCGGCATCGCGCCTGTCGCTGATATTCTCCAATCTTGGCCATTTCTACATCCACGTCATAACCGCGTTTTATGCGGTCATCGTTTTGCAGCTTGAGCGTGACTGGAACGAACCCTACGAAGATTTGTTGCGCCTGTGGACGATCGGGTCGCTGCTGATCGGCCTGGCCGCAATTCCGGCCGGACGTCTGGCCGACCGCTGGGGGAACAGGGCGATGATGGTCCTGTATTTCACCGGCATGGGTGGGGCGCTCGTGTTCTGTGGCTTTGTGGCGGGCTCAGTCGGGATGATGATCGGCCTGTCGCTGGTTGGTGTCTTCGCGGCGATCTACCATCCCGTCGGCATTCCCTGGATAATCCGGACCGAGCGGACCCGCACCGGAAGGGCGTTGGCGATAAACGGGTTATTCGGAAGCTTCGGGACGGCCGCGGCCGGGGTGATTGCCGGCGGCCTGGCCGAAGCGCTCGGTTGGCGGGCCGCATTCGTGATTCCCGGTGTCGTCTGCATGGCGACCGGAATATTGCTATTCGGGCTGACCGCCGGGGGGCGCATCCCGGCAGCCGAAGTGATACCGGAAACCCCGCCGTCGCTGACCCGCCGCAGCGACATGCTGCGCGTATTCTTCATTCTCGTTACGGCGCTGTTCGTGGGCGGCATGATTTACAACACCATGCAGAACGGCCTGCCTAAATTGTTCTCGGAGCAGTTATCGGACCTGATCGGCAGCGGCGCGTTGGGAGCGGGGGCGGTGACGTCCGTCGTGTTTCTGTTTGCCGGGGTCACCCAATTGGTCGGTGGCTTGCTCGCGGACCGCTACAAGCTCAAACACGTCTATATCCTGTGCTGGATTGGTCAGACCCTGTTCGTGAGCCTCGCCGCGGTGGTTACCGGCGTCGGTCTGGTCGGCATGGCGGCGCTTCTGGTGATGTCCCAGGTCGCGGCGATCCCGGCGGAGAACATGCTTATCGCCCGCTTTACCCCCACCAGACATCACGGTATCGCGTTTGGCGGCAAATTCGTCGCCACCTTTCTGGCCGGCCCGATTTCGATCCAGGCCATCGCGATGGTACGCGAGCATACCGGCGGCGTGGGTTGGCTCTTTGCCGGCCTCGGCGCTGCGGCGTTGACGATCCTGCTGATGCTCACCGTATTGCCCGATGAGCGACCGGCACCGGTCGCAGCCGAGTAGGCGAATTACATACCTCTAAAGAGGTAATTTAAATACCTCCAATAGGATAACCCCAAGCTTGGTTTCATAGGCGTTCTGCGATACCGTTTTCCCACATGAAATAACAACGGTGGCCCGCTCAGTTCGGCGTGGTCCCGGGCCGTGAAACCAACGCGACCGGAATAGGGAGTTTGAGAAGATGACGATGAAAACGATACTAATTCCCATCGAAGAGAGCGCTGGTCTTGCCTCGATGCTCGAAACCGCATTGCTGGCCGCGCGCCAATTCGGCAGCTACATGGAAGGCCTGTATTACCAGCCGACCTCGGCGGGCGCGATGGTTGTTGCCGGCGAGGGGCTGGTCGTGACGACGCCCGAGCTGGTCGAAAGCGTCGAGCGGCAGGACCGCGAGCGGCGGACCCGGGTACATGATCAATTCAATCAGTTCATGCAGGGCCACGGTATTGCCATGGTGGCCCAACCCGATGGAAATATCGAGGGACCGGTCGCGGCCTGGGTCGAGGAGGAAACCCCGAATTCGGAAATCGTCGGGACGCGCAGCCGGGTATTCGATTTGAGCGTGGTTTCGCGTCCCGTTCGGGGCGCCAACATTGCGGCGATGAGCATTTTGGAAGCGGCCCTGTTCGAGGGCGGTCGACCAATCCTGATTGCGCCGCCGGTCCCGCCGAAAAGTTTGGACCGGCACGTCGTCATCGCGTGGAACGGCAGCACGGAGACGGCGCGCACGATCGCTCTGGGCATGCCGTTTCTC
>CAYYBI010000049.1:0-32099 GCA_964469835.1 uncultured Rhodospirillaceae bacterium | reverse complement strand
AGTCGCCCGGAAACTTGAAGCCGCCCGGCTTTTTGACGACCCAGTTGAGAGTTTCGGGGCCCATGTTGCCGAACAACAGCGTGTAACAGTCGGGTTTCGCGATTCCCATGTACTTCTGATAACCCACCCGGCCGGCGGCGCCCGGATAGAACGAGGCTTCCATGGTGGTCTTCAGATATTTTTTCCAAACGCTCCAGAAGGCGCGCAGGTTCCGGTCGGCGCCGCAGCCTTCGCGGGTCGCGACCATGACCTTGAGTGGCTGAGAGGGGAAGGACGCGCCAAAGGCACCTGTAAACGGCGACGCGGACAAGGCGGCCCCGCCGACTGCCGCCGCGCCGCCCTTGAGCAGCGTACGCCGATGAATTGAGGATTCTTTTTTATGCATGCTGTGGTTTCTCCCTGTAATTCCTGAGCCTGAGCCGCATTCCTGCAGCCGTACCGCACGTGCTCGACCGCCACAAGGCGAAGGAAAACACCTTGACCGCAACCGAACTCGACTAATTTTGTCTGAAGAATGCTACGCACTGCAGGCCGATCAGCACAAGCGATTTTGCGCGACGCCCCACCTCGCAGGCTCTTGCACTACCGCGCTATATCGTTGCAGGCGGGAACGGCCGATAAGGCAATGACAACCAATGCTGAAAGCGCTCAATTCAGCTTACGCCGGAGCGCATCGAGACTGCCCCCCCATTTAACCGCACCGGGCAAATCGTGACCGACCACGTCCTCGGCGAGACGCGCCGCTTCAAGCAGGCGATCGACGTCTATGCCGGTGTCGATTCCCATCTCCTCGCACATGAAGGCAAGGTCTTCGGTGCACACATTCCCGGCCGCGCCTTTATGACCGGCGAACGGACACCCGCCGAGACCGGCAACGCTGGCGTCGAAACTGTCGACGCCCATTTCGAGCCCGGCATAAGCGTTGGCGACCCCGAGACCGCGGGTATCATGCAAATGCAAGGTGATACGAAGGTCCGGCCATTTTTCCCGCACACTGCCGACGACCCGTTTCACGGATTGCGGCGTCGCCCACGCCATCGTATCGGCGAGGGAGAGAACATCCAACGCGACATCGTTCTCCGCGGCGATACCGAGAATGCTCTCCGTTTGCTCGATCACCTTGGAGACCGGCACGTCGCCCTCGAAATTGCAGCCGAACGCCGCCATCATCGATCCGCGGAAATAAGAAACGCCGTGCGACTTGTACAGCGCGACCTGATTGTGCTGCACCTTGACGTTGTCGGTATAGCCCCGGTTCTGGTTCAGCTTCATGAAGGTTTCCGAGGCCGACGTCGTGATCGACCCTTTGAGAAACAATCCATCGGTGGCGAGTGCCCGTTCCAGGCCTCGCTCATTCAGCCACAAGGCCGTGTATCGAATGCCGTCCGTCTTGCGGATACCGGCGATCACATCGTCCACATCCGCCCAGCCCGGCACGCGCTTTGGATTGACGAAGGAGCCAACTTGGATCTCCTTCAGGCCGGTTTCCGACAGTGCATCGATCAGTTCGATTTTTCGTTGCGTCGGGATCGGCCCTTTTTCGAATTGGAAGCCTTCGCGCGGTCCTTCTTCCTGGATATCGACTCGCCTTGGTAAATCGGACATGGAGGTGCGCCTGATTGCATTGTGTCTGGGAATTTCAGTGTTCCGTATCGGATGCCCGCAAGTCAAGATTTGGACCATATTGGTATGTCCCTGCGTCGCGGACGCACCATGGGTTTTGCAGCAGAAATTATGAATTACCTCGACCGGATAAAACTTTAATCGGAACGTGGAAAGTGGCACATATTCGCTGCCATTCCCGCAAACGTTGAATCCCGTATGGGACCGCGGCTGAATTTCCGCGAAAGCTATAAGGTGTTAACCTTTCGCCGCTTGCCACAGACGCCAAAGGTTGTTTAACGTAGCGCCCGAAACGGAAATTGCCGCGAACCGGTCTGCATAAAGTTGATCATGGCGTGGTTTCGTGGCCGAAGCCACAATGATCGGCCAAGACTATGAGGTCGAGTCTCGACAGGGAGGTTATCTACATGAAGAAGACGTTTACACTCGGCGCAATCACGGGGCTGCTCGCGGCCGCTGTGATGACCGTCGGCATGACGGCGCAGGCTGCCGATTTCTCCGGTAAGCGCATTACGATCATCGTGCCCTTTAACGAGGGTGGCGGCACTGACAGCTACACACGCTTCATGCTGCCGTATTTCAATAAATATTTGCCCGGCAACCCAAAGATCCTGGTCGTCAATAAGCCTGGCGCCGGCGGTATCCTGGGCGGCAACTATTTCGAACAGCGCGCCAAGAAAGACGGCACCTGGGTGTTCGCACTTTCCACGTCCACGATCTCAAATTTCACGCTGGGCGATCCGCGGGTAAAATTCAAACTGAATGAATTCATTCCGATCATCCTGTCGCCGCGCGGCATCATGCAGTATGTGCGCAGCGATCTCGGAATCCAGAACGAAAAGACCCTGAAGGCCAAAATCGAAAAGATGCAGTCGCTCCCGCCCGAAAAGCTCATTTTCGGCGGCAAGACGCCGACGTCGGGTGGTCTGAACCTGCGTGTCGCGTTGAGCCAGCTCGGCATCGAGGTGAAGAGCGTCTGGGGCATGAAGGGCAACGGGCCGATGGCCTTGGCGTTCGAACGCGGCGAATTTACCGTCAATTACGACAACGCTCTTTCGTTCAAGAACAACCGTAAGAAGCTGATCGCCGATGGCATCGCAATTCCGCTGTACACGCTGGGCGTGGTCAATGAAAAAGGCGACATCGTCCGCGATCCGACGTGGCCGAACGTTCCGACCTTCGTCGAAGCCTACAAGGCGGTACACGGTAAGGCACCGTCCGGCCCCGGCTTCGAGGCTTGGTTCTCGCTCTATCAAATGAGCGTCACCATGTCGAAGTCGTGGAACCTGCCGGCCGGCACGCCGAAAGATATCGTCGAAGCCTTCCGCACGGCGGCCAAGAAGATGATGGCCGATCCCGGCTTCATGAAAAAGCGTCTGAAGGTCTTCGGCGAATATCCGCAGACGATCGGCGATGGCGCGATTCCCATTCGGAACGCGGCAACGACGATGTCGAAGACTGCACGCACATACTTGGCAAAATACGTCAAGGCGCGTTACGGGGTCACACTCGGCAAGTAGTCGGTACAAGACCTGATCGACAATTCGATCTGTGACGCCCGGTGACCATACGCCGGGCGTCACAATATCGGCTTACAGCCGCTAGTTTCCTTTTAGGGTGGGGCATAAGCATATGGAGTTCGACGCAACAGTTGACTTTTTCTTCCAGGCGCTCAGGGACATGTTCACCTGGAAGCACATGTTCTTTCTGGCCCTCGGAACGATTATCGGCCTGCTCGTCGGCATCCTGCCGGGGCTTGGCGGTATCGCCGGCCTATCCGTCGTCCTGCCATTCGTCTTCGACATGGAGCCGAGCCACGCGCTCTCCATGATGATCGGCCTGCTGGCCCCAACCACGACTTCGGACACTTTTCCATCGGTGCTGATGGGAATACCAGGCACATCGGGATCCCAGGCGACGGTTGTCGACGGCTTCCCGATGGCGAAACGGGGCGAAGGCGCCCGGGCGCTCGGCGCGGCCTTTACCGCCTCGTTATTCGGTGGCGTGTTCGGCGCCATCATTCTGACCTTCGCCGTGTTCGCCGCGCGCCCGATAATCCTGGCCATGGGTTTCGGCGAGCAGCTTCTGTTGATCGTCCTCGCCCTCAGCATGATCGGCATGCTGACCGGAACCAGCGCGCTCAAAGGCCTCGCGACCTGCGCCATCGGTCTGCTGATCGGCAGCATCGGCGCCGCGCCCGCAACCGGGGAGTTCCGATTAACCTTCGGCTCGGTGTATCTGAGCGACGGCATCCGTATCGTCATCGTCGGCCTCGCCATGTTCGCATTGCCGGAGATTGTCGACCTGCTTCGCCGCAGTACGAAGATTTCCGAAACCGGTACGCTTGGCCACGGCTGGATGGAAGGCTTCAAGGACGCGTTCCGCCATAAATGGATCGTGCTCCGTTGCGCTACCATCGGCTGCATCGTCGGGGCCTTGCCCGGCCTCGGCGGATCGGTCGTCGACTGGATCGCCTACGGGCACATAATTCAAACAAGCAAGGATCGGGAGAACTTCGGCAAGGGCGATATCCGCGGCGTTCTGGCCCCGGAATCCGCGAATAACGCCAAAGAAGGCGGCGCCATGATTCCGACGCTGCTGTTCGGCATTCCCGGCTCCGGCAGTTACGCGATCCTGCTTGGCGGTTTCGTGCTGGTCGGGATCGAGCCCGGCATCACCATGATGACCGAGCATCTGAATCTCACCTTCATGATGATTTGGTCGCTCGCCTTGGCAAACGTTCTCGGCGCGGGCCTCTGCCTGTTGCTCGCCAATTACGTCGCCTTGCTGACGACGATCAAATACGCAATCCTTGCCCCCTTCATGATCGTGCTGATCTTCTTCGCCGCCTTCCAGGCGACGCGGGACTGGTATGATTTGATCGCTTTGATGGTCATCGGCACCTTGGGCGTGTTCCTGAAACGCTTCGGCTGGTCGCGGCCGGCATTGCTAATCGGGTTCTTCCTCGCCCCAAGGCTCGAACCGAAGATCTATCAGGCAGCCCAGGTGTACGGCTGGACGTTCTTCGAACGGCCGATCGTTATTGCCCTGCTGATTTTGACAGTTCTGTCAATTTGGGCGGCGTGGAAATTCTCACCCGGCGCCAACAAGACCTACGATCAGGACGGCCCGCACGGAGTCGGCGACAAGAAGCCGCAGCTGTATTTCGGCGCCTTCATGTTGCTGTTCGCCGTCGTCGCATTGGTCGACAGTACGCAATACATCCCGCTCGGCATGGTCTTCCCGATGTCGGTCGCGATCATTGCCATGCTGATGCTCACGCCGCTTCTCGTCAGCATGAAACGGGCGACCAAACCGGCCGCCGTGCTCCATGACATCGAGCATGGCGTCGAGACCGAGTACAGCGACTGGCACTACATGGGTTGGATTGTCGGCATGCTGTGCATGATAGGGCTTGTCGGCTTCCCGCTCGGCTGCGCCTTGTTCATCTACACGTTTATCACCGTAAAGGCCGGCGGTTCGCATCTGCGCAACGCGGTCTTCGGCTTAGCCGCGACAAGCTTCCTCAGCGTCATGTCCTACGCACTGACCCTAAGCTATCCGCCGGGACTGCTGCAGGTACTTGTTAAAATGCCGCTTTGGCTCGGCGGCGGCGTCTGAACGGAATGCGGTGCGCCGGAGTATTCGGCGCGCCGCTCCTTCCAGCCCGATCAGGCCATTAGCAGCGGACGCAGGACACGCGCATCCTCGACGTTCTCGATATCCCCGATCATGTCGATGAGATCCCGGCTGTTCTTTTCGCCGGTAATCGGCGCGATCAAATCGTGCGCCTTGGCCTCCACTTCCCGGTTGGTCATCGGATTGTCGGGCGTACCGCGCACTGCGGTCTGGGATTCGCTGAGCCGGCCGCCATCCCGAAGCGCGACCTCGACGACCGCCGTGCGGCGTTCGCGATCCGGCGCGCCGACCAAATCGATGCGCTGACGCAATGCGGTGACGGCCGGATCGGCCATCCGCTCTTCGTCATGCGACGAGGCAAAACTCACGGTACCATCGAGTAACATGATGGCGACCATGTGCTGGATGCAGATATCCGGCATGTGCCGGTCGTCGACCACGTGATGCTCCTGATCGGACAAATGCAAAGTCACCCGCTCGATGTCGTCCGCATCGATCTTCCGCTTCGCCAACATCGCTTCGAGACAGTCGAGCGGCGCCTGGATCGGCGATCCAACCGACCATTTCTTGATATTGGTCAGCGTGATTTCGTAGCGCGCACCAAGACCGTCCGTCAGCGCTTTCGGCTTTGCCTTGTCCGCATAGGTGAAGAAAAAGTTGCGAGGTCCGATGAAGACGTCGTCAACCCCGGTAAAGCCCGCCTGCACCATGGTTGCCGCCGTGACGCCGTTGCGGCCCGCCATGCCCCCAAAATCGAAGGCTTTCTCGATATGGTCGAGATCGCGCTGCCAGCAATTCACCCCCGACGCCTGCTGCGCCGTATAGGAAATAAGCCAGCGCACCTGATCGGCATTCAAGCCGGCCAAGGCGCCGGCCGCGGCGGCCGCCCCAAAGGTCGGCGCGAAAGTATGGGTGCTGTGGCCGGCGGCATAAAACGGGTGAACGTCGAGTGCAAAGTTAATTCGCGCACCGATGTCGTAGCCAAGCACGACCGCCCGCAACAGGGCTGCGCCGGACGACGCCTCCCGCTCGGCCATCGCCAGCGCGGCCGGCACAACACCGCAGCCCAGATGACTGCGCGATTCCTTGTGCGAATCGTCGGTCTCGTCCGCATGGGCCAGCATGCCGTTCGCCAGCGCTGCGTTGATCGCCGATGTCACGATACCGCTCCCCGCGACCACCGCCTCCTCGACACCGCCCTGTAGGCCGATATAGCGCACTGTCATCTCGCCCGGGCGGAGCCGCGACCCTGAAATCATGGCCGCAATGGTATCCAGCAAATGATGCTTGCCCTTCGCGACGATCGCATCGGGTAGCGGCCGCTGCACCGCGTCCGCGATATAGGCGCTCAAATCGCGCATTACCGGGCTGATTTCCATTTCCGCCTCGCTCATCCGATATTCCTCCCGCCATCCCAATTAGGTCATCGATCCATACGGTTTTTCCACGTGCCGCTGGAGCCATCGCCCGACATGCGGTTAATATGGATTGGATACGCCTGCTTCCGACGCATATGATGGCATGAGGCCAATCAGGCCCGCAATCCTGTGCCTCTCGCACCACGACATGACTTGCCCAGAAACGATGGTTGGTGCGACATGGGGGCTGGTGTGCAGAGATTTATCTCAATAACGCATGTGTCTATGGAGACTGGTGATGCAGCATAAAATAATACTGACCGGGGACATCAACCTCATGGGCGTCACCGATCCGACCATACCTTTCGCGCAAATCGGCGAAGTGACCCGCAATGCCGATGTGGTATTCGCCAACCTTGAGTGTTGTTTCTACGAACCGGCAGCGGAACGATCGACCGAAGAGGAAGGATTCTATGCGTCGCTCAAATCAGCGGAAGCCCTGACCCTCGCCGGCGTGCATGCCGTTGGCAACGCCAACAATGTGAACATTGGCGGATCGGCGATCCGGTCCTCGGTTGGACGTCTGGACGAATTGGGTGTCGCGCATACCGGTGCGGGTATCAATCGCGAAGACGCGGCACAACCGGTCATCCTCGAGCGCGACGGTATCCGCTATGGGTTCATGCAACGTTCGTCGGTTTATTGGAGTCACGGCCATGAAGCGACGGACGATTTCCCGGGCATCTCGACCGTCAGAGCCCATACGGCATACCGGCCGCAAATCGATCAACTCAAGACGCTGACGCGCCCCGGGATGCCGCCCGAAATCATTACCTGGGCCGATACGGAGTCGCTGACTGCGTTCCAGGACGACATCGCCTCGCTGCGTCAACGGGCCGATGTCGTGATCGCCAGTAACCATTGGGGCCTCGACGAAGAAGTCCTCACCTATCAGCAAGAGATCGCCCACGCTGCGATCGAGGCCGGCGCAGATCTGGTTCTGGGCCACGGCCCTCATTTCCCGCTTGGCATCGAAGTTTATAAGGACAAACCGGTGTTTTATGGCGTCGGCAGCTTCTCCTTCGAAACCGGCCATCGCGCCCGCAAGCATCCCGATTGGCTCGGCTTGATGCTGCATGCTTCGTTGGACGACGGAGCCCTTCAAGAAGTCGCCTTCACCTTCGTGCGCCACAATGCCAAGAACGAAACCGTGCCGCGCGATTTCGGGGCCGAGCAAGCCGATCTGGAGGATATTCGCAAGAAATCAGCGCGTTTCGGCACCGAGATCGCGATTGAAGACGGGCGGGCGATAGTCTGGCGAAAAGCGTAGCGCCGGAGACAGTTTCCTGCCCCGGCGCTTCGGGAGTCGTCGAATGTCGAATTTTGTGATCAGTAATGCAGGATATGCTCTGCAGCGCTGCTGATGCGCGACATCTTCGATTTGCAGGATGAGCAAATCCGATTGGCTTTGCGATCGGCTGTCTCAAATGGCTGCGTGCAAGTCATGCACGGGATGGTTTCACCGCGCGATTGGCGCGTCGTTGCCGATTGCGCCAACGCGCTATCGATATCTTCAGCAGCATCAATATGCCGCTTCGAAGGCTCGAAGGTTGTCGGCATGACCTTTTCGCCGATCATCACCAACTCGAGACAATGCAGAAGCGCCTTGAAGGAGACCTGTTTCCGTAACAACGCGCCGGCATCATAATCTTCGCAGATCATGACCCAGTCTTCGTCGCGTTGATCGCTGAAGGCAACGATGGTCACGCCCGGCAAATTGTCGCGTAAATAATGAAGCTGGTCGGCCGCCGCATCGATATTGTTGACCAAATCGACCAGTACCATGACCGGCGTATTCGCCACCGAGACGCTGCTATCGAATTCACGATGGTCCGACACACCGCCGACTACCTGATAGCCGTTCTCCGACAGAAGCGTTTTCAAGCCCTCGCGAAAAAACTGATCTTGGCTGATTATCCCTACCGAAACACCATTCATTACGACACCCCTTAGCGTTGGTTTTTATGAAGCAACTGACGTTGATTAATTATTATGTCCAGTTGCCTAACCTGTAATCGTCAAACGCTACTTTAGCGCAGCACCCTACGGACTAGTATTCGAATTTAGGGGTAATTACAGCAAATTTTCGTCTAATTCTTTTGAGCGAGCAAAATTGCCCCGCAATACACCAAAAGGACTAGATAAAACTGACTATTTTTAAGGTTAATATTTAAAAGTTGCTGATATGTAGGGATAAATTTTAAATAATAAATATGGGAATTATGCAATATCGAGAATATAGGTCTTATTACTAAAGCCGCAGCACTCCGCCAACGCATCTTCCCCGGTCATGCGGTTAGACGCTGTTAGGCGGTACCGGCTAAATCCAGAGACTACACCGGCACGCCCGCAATCGATATTAACCCTATCACACCGGACGGACGTAGTCGCCGTGTACCCAACCCGTAAGAGTAGGCGCCCGGGAATCGTCCAGCACGTCGACGTATCGCCAGCTGCCCTTCTCGGAGACGATATACAGCAGGGTACCCTCCTTGAGCGGCGATGCCGGCAGTTTCGGGAATTCGATCCCCGGCCCTTCCCTGATATTGAGCGCCGCGATGGTCTTGAAATGTCCCAGTGCATCATCGCGGCGGCCCATTACGCGTGCGCGAAATTGATCCATAGGAAAAGCCGGACCCGGATCCAATTTCCGCCCGGGCGCAATATCATCATGTCCAATGACATCGAGTAAGTTATATTGATCGACCAGCACTCTCGACACATCGATAGCAGCCTGAATTTGAGGTTGAGCGTACCGGTGCCAGCCGCGCTCACTGGTCTCATTCTTATGGGCCGCGACGAGTACGTCGTTAGATCCGTAGCGCCGCCCGAACCAGGCCGTCCATGCATCGCCCATCCTTGTCAGAGCGCCGGCATTGTCGAGCTCAATTCCGATCGAATGGGCATTTAACCCCTCCAACCCGTGCCATCGGCTCCGCCCCGCGTGCCACGCAACGTCGTCGAACCCAACAAGCTGCGTTATCGCGCCGTCTCGGGCGATCACCAGATGAGCCGATGCCTTCGCCCGCGGATCGGTCAAGGTATCGATTGCGCCTTGTGCGCTCGAACCAGCCGTATAGTGGATAACCAGATATTTGGCATCGACCTTGCCCCCGACGTTGGGACTGCGCACGAATCGAACGGCCGTATCGTCATCTTGATGCAAGCGATGCCGGAGTACCTTCATTACGACCAATCCTCCCCACGCTAAGAAGATCCCAAATACACCAATTCACAGGCCGGGCTCTATTTACTGTCGTCCCGTAGCACAACCATCGGTCAGATTATAGGACGACCGGCGCGAAATCGCTCCCGGGCGAATGCGACCCGCGCGGCATCGCCTTCATGGGTCCCAGCGTGGGCTTCGATAATATCGTATCGGGGTTTGAGGCCTGCCTGATTGGCGATCTGAATGGCCAAGCCGGGGCGCGCATTCAGCTCCAGGATCAACGGCCCCTTGTCACGGTCGAGTACGATATCGATACCCTGGTAACAAAGGTTGGTAAGCTGCTGCGACCGGGCCGCCAGCATCAGCATTTCCTGCCAATAGGGGATTTGCAGCCCGGACACCGGGTTCCCGGTATCGGGGTGTTCAGTTACGACTCTGTTGTTGCAAACGGCCGACTGGGTCACGCCGGTCGCAATATCGATGCCTGCCCCTACCGCCCCTTGATGCAGATTGGCGCGGCCGCGTGACTGGCGGGTGGGAAGCCGCACCATCGCCATCGCCGGCACACCGAGATAGACGATGATCCGCACGTCCGGCACGCCTTGAAACGCGATCTTCTCGAACAGCGGATCAAATTGGACGCGGTATTCAAGAAGTGCCTTATCCCCCTGTCCGCCAAGACTATAGATGCCGGCAAGGATCATGTGCACATGGTACCCAATTTCATCGAGCGTCATGATTTCGCCCGATACCAGTCGAAACCGGTCACTGGAATGGCTTGCAACGACCAGGATACCGTCGCCGCCGCTACCCTGCGCGGGCTTGATGACAAAATCATCCCGCCCATTCAGCAGTTCCGGCAACCGCTTAATCTCATAGTTGCTGCGGATCACACCATACAGCTCGGGCACGGCCAAACCAGCCTCTGCGGCGATTTGCTTGGTCTGCAGCTTGTCATCGACCGCCGGATAATCCTTCCGGGCATTGCTGGGCAGGATGTAGCGAGCGTTGCGCGCGTTGATACCCAGGATCCCCCGCCGTCGGAGTTCTCGCAGCGTCTTCAGCATCAGCCCGCCGATTTCGCCAGGTCACGGAACCGCCACAGCTCGGTCAGGCGGTACCCCGAATAGCGTCCCAACAAGACAGTGAAGGCCATCAGCACCAGCAAAATTTCCGGATAGAAGAAGAGAAGATGCTCGACGTATTGGACCGACATTGCAAAATAGCAAACAGTCGCGACGGCAAGACTTCCCAGCCCCTGCTTGAAGGCCGCGGCCGGCCCGTTTTCATCCCAAATAATCGACATGCGTTCGATCGTCATTGTGATGATGACCAGTGGAAACAGCGCTACGGAGAGCCCACGATCGATCCCAAGCTTATTGGTCAGCAGGCTGAGCAGCGCCATCAGTAGAATGACCGCGATCAGCACGCAGGCCAGACGTGGAACGATCAAAAGCTTCAGATATTCGAGGTATACCCGCACGAGCAACCCGGCGCCGACCACGACGACGAACAGGACGATGCCCCACAACAACGTGGTTTCGCGAAACGCCAGCGCGATCAGAACCGGCATAAATGTGCCAAATGTCACAATGCCGATGACGTTTCGGAGCAAAACGAGAACCAGGACACCGAGCGGGACCATCAGGATCACCCGATAGACCTGCTGAGTGTCGAGCGGCAACGTTAACAAGGAAAAGTCGAGCACCCTGCGCTCCGCAAAACTAACAGGGACCAACCCCGACCACTTCGTTGTTTCCGCCGCGCGTGCAACTGTGGTCGTCGCCTCGACCTCGCCCGGCATGCTGGATTGTATGAAGGACGCGCCCCCGCGCCACCAAGGGAAATATTCCTCCGGGATGCCGGGAGCATTCGATTTAAGCGAAAACGACCGCCAGGCATCGTCGATATGGACCTCTATCCAGTGAACGAATTTAACGTTTCGCGCCTGCGGCACCAGGCGGACTCCGCTTACAACCCGCGCCGGATGGCCGGCGAGATGCATAACCTCGACAGCCGCCCGCGCGATCTCCAACGGCTCGCTACGTCTCGCCAAGAGCGTATCGACGCTATCGTCGATCCCTGCACGGCGGAACCGTTCGAGAATGGCGAGCGTCAACGTGGTCACATCTGCGGATTTCGCCTTTGCGGCATCAAGCACCGCCTGCGCCGCCAATTGCCGGGCATCCGCCAAGGACGATTCCGGTTGGTCCGGACTCTCTAGGGTAGGGGAAACATTGCGCCCACGCGGCACTTTGTGCACGGTGAACCGCGCGTACAATATCTGGTCACCGTGTGCGTCCCGGGTCGCGAATACGGTTCGGCGATTAACGCCCTCGAGCTGCGTAGACAGGCCGTAATCGCGCGCAACGAATATTTGGTCGATCACGGCGTATTGGCCGGACTCCACCGGAGTCGGAATGGTTACCTTAATCGGCCCCATACGGCCGCGGAACGAAATTCGGCTTTCAATCTGCCAGGTCTCCGTCGATTCATTCGGCGTGAGTGGCAGACCAAGCCCCACCCATTTATAAAAAAATATTGCGGTGCCTATCACCGCCAGGACCGTGGCAAGTATGTATGCGTGAGTATTTTTCATGCCGTCAGTTCGATGGTCGCTTGGCGCAACGCGGTTCGGACGTGAATTTCCGCGAAGGATCCACCAGTATCTTCGCTTTCAGAAATCGTCGCCCTATCAGCATCGGATGATTCAGATGCGCACGATCGGCAAGATTCACTTGCGTCACCTGATAGACGCCACCAAGGCAGACGCCAAGCTCAACTACCGGCCTGACGACAGTCGCTGCATCGCTGCGCCGAATCCGCGATACGCGCACCACGGGGCGCTCGAATTGAAATGTCCCCCCATTCCGGTCTGAAACGTCAAACCGGACCCAGCTCTTACCGGCGCGCTTGAATTCCTCATATTGCGCAGCATCGATAGAACTCGTCGCGGCACCGGTATCGAGCTTCGCCAAAATCTTCATTTTGCCCGATACAATTTCCACAGGCTCGACCCAACCCATCACCCGCACCGGCTCCGCGTGTACACGCGATCCAACGGATAAGAAAATTATCAACAATGTTCCAAGGAATCGCATCAGCCGCCAATCAAAGGTTGAAGGTATCCGCGGCCCAGCATTGAAAAACCACCGCCACAGATTTTGTGGAGCCCATTCTATGTTCATTTTCCAGATTAGTATGCCCCAGATATATCGCGAATTTGGCGATTCAATAGCTCCGCATATTTGACAAGCCGCATGGCCGATAATGGATCGAATGCTGCTTTCGTGCACGCGACGAATGTAGAGGGATCTGGAATTATTCAATACGCCTAGGGCGATATTGTTGGTTTCCTCTTGAGTCCCGACCACGGCCGCATCGCACTTGCGGTTGCCAGCGATCCCCGGCGGACGCCCTGATTGCCATGCGCCGCTGCTGTTCTCCATCACAATCCCGTCAAAGACCGGTTGATCGGCCTGTCCTGCGACCATACCTTAGTGCCCTGGATGGCATCGCCTTACGGTCGCACGAACCGCAGTGCATCGATCCAAATGTCAGTTTGTAACCAAGATCGCCGGCTCACGGCAAAGAATACCGACTTCGCGAATGCGCCGAGTCGCCGCTTCCTTTACAGAAAGGACGACCAAGAATATGTTTCGCCTGCTTCGCAGATTTTGCTTTGCCGCCGTCTTAACGCCTTTACTATTGGCCCTTTTTGGACCAATCGCCAAAGCAGCGGAGGTCCCGCTCAATGTATTCGTCACGGCGCAGGCGCCGCCCGCAGCCCTGTCCGACACGCTCATAATATCTTTTGCCGCCGCGGCCACTAAAATTTTGGGTGTTCGCGAAAAATATCTCCCCCAAATCAAGTTGGCGCCAAACGAGGAAGCCGCCTCCAAAATTTTCAACAAAGCGCAAACCGAAATGCGTGCCATCTTAACGGTGGAGAATTTGACCGAAGCTCAGTACAACGAGGTCGTCGACGCCGCGCGCGCGGACCCGGTGCTGGCGGGGAAAATTCAAAAGATGATCGACAAAAACAAGGAGACGACCAAAAAGAAATAGCCGAACGCGGGTGACGGCTTTGCGTTCGGCGGGCACGCACCCCAAAAAATTATAACAAGGACCCGAAATGGCACGTAAAAGAACCAACTACCGCGTCGAGCGGATGCAACGCGATCAGGCAAAGGCCGCCAAAAAACGCGAAAAAGAAGAACGCAAACGCGCGAGTAAGGAGGTACCTGAGACCGTTGAAACAGCCGAAGTAACCGAGACCGAATAAGCCGAAGGGGCGGACTGCCGTGTGCAATTTCGCGGCATTGTCCTTCCGAAACGAGTGGTATTGCGGGAAACCGATGGATTCTGGGGGGTTCCGATGACGACTTCGCAAACGGGCGGCTGCCAATGCGGTGAAATCCGGTACGAGATTACCGCCGAGCCACATACCGTTTATGTCTGCCATTGCACGGATTGCCAGCGTCAATCGTCCAGCGCCTTTGGCATGTCCATGTCGGTGGCGCGCGATGCGTTCAAGATCACCAAGGGTACGCCCAAGACCTGGCGTACGGTAACGGACAGCGGTCGCGAGAAAATTTGCAAATTTTGCGGCGAGTGTGGCACCCGGCTGTATCACGAACCGGCGCGCAACAAAGCGATCTACAACATAAAACCGGGTACGCTGGACGATACCAGCTGGCTCACCCCCGCGGGGCATCTTTGGACTCAAAGTGCGCAATCTTGGGTCCCGATCCCCGACGACGGCAAAATGCTGACCTATGATACCCAGCCCCCGGATTTCCAGCCGCTATTCGACAAATATCCGTCGACCGGCCGATGACTCCACGGTGGAGTTAAGCCGCGCAGCATATGGCGTTACCCGGCCGTTTGGCCTAAAATAGGCCGGCCGCCCGCTCGTACCGCCGCATTGGGACGGTCATCCGACGACAAGGAGGGACCGAATATGCCAGATACGCCGAGAATGCTCGAACGCCGCATCGACGACCCGATCGCCTGGACCGCGGAAACGCTGTTGCCCAACGATGGATTGGTCGAGATCGACGCAGCGTGTCTCGCAGAAATCCGGGCCGTAGCCTCCTTGCTGCGCGACAATCCGCTGCCGATCGAAGCACTCGAACCCGATGATTTCGAGATGCCCGCATGCCGCGCCATGATGACCGGGGTCAAGCAGACGCTCGAAGAGGGCGTCGGATTTGCGATCCTGAATTCCCTGCCGGTCGATGAGCTCGAAGAACCCGTCGCCAAGGCGATCTACTGGCTGTTGCTGTCCATGCTCGGCACAACGGTGGCGCAAAAATGGAACGGCCTGATGCTGTATGACGTTACCGACACAGGGGAAACGTCAGGCGCGGGAAAGGGTATCCGCGGCTCGAAAACCAACGGTGGCCAGACCTATCATACCGACAACAGCTACAACCTGCCGCCCAATTACGTTTCGCTGTTGTGCCTGCAAACGGCCATGGAAGGCGGCATTAGCGGTCTGGTCAGCTTCTATGCGGCGCATAACTTACTGCTGGAGGAACACAAGGACCTGCTGCCGCGCCTGTATCGCCCATTTTATTTCGAGCGCCACCGCGAACATGCGCCGGATGACTGCCTGTATTCCGTAAAACCGATTTTCGAGTACAACGGCGATGGGCTCGGGGTATCACTTTCCACCGGACGGGTCCGGGACGGCTATGTCGTGGCGGGCGAACAGATGGATAATGAGACCGCCGCCGCGATCGATACGCTTGATACCGTGCTCGAGGATCCGCGCCTGGGCAAATCCTTTGCCTTCGAACGGGGACAGATACAAATCGCCAACAATCGCAGGCTTGGTCACCGGCGTACCGCTTTCACCGATTGGCCGGACGAGGACCGCAAGCGGCATCTCGTCCGCATTTGGGTACGCAACCACGGGCGCCGCTTCTACGGCGGCTGAAACGGCGGGCTGTGCTGTAGAGCCGCCCGACCTAATTCTCCAAATCCGTCCCCGAATTTCCGCCGGGTCGCTAACCCCTGCGGCCCGAAACTTTCGTTTCTCCTTATAAGAAGGCCGTTCGGCTAAAAACCGAATTTGAGGAGATGCACCATGGCAAGAATAATCGTTTTGGCACTCGCCGGCGTCGCATTCGCGTCGCTGTCCGCATCCGCAGAAGATAAGCTCCCCTGCGGCAAGCGCGCGGCAATCGTCAAAAAACTCGACGCAAAATATCAAGAGTCCGGCCAGGCGCGCGGTCTTGTATCCGAAACGCAGATCCTCGAGGTCTTCGTATCACCGACCAAGACCTGGACGATGCTGATCTCCTACCCGAACGGCATGAGCTGCATCATGGCCTCCGGCCAGGCGTGGGATCAGTCGCCGGTCGCTCTGGCGGGGAATGGTGTTTGAGAAGGTTGATAGGTGGACCGCCTAAAGCGGAGGGGCCGTCGGCATCGCGCCGGCGGCGCACTCGCCGCCTGACGGGGCCGGCCGAACACCGTATTCTCGGCGCGGATTCAGGCCCGACGGTCTAGGGAGGCAAGTGCCTCCATCAGGGTGTCCCGGATCACCCGCGCCGTATCCTCGTCGAAATAGGCCGAAGACCGCAAAAACTCCTCGATCACTTCGGCTTCGCGTCCCGGCTCGAATTCCTGCGCGCACAAAGCCTCCAGGCGATTCAATTCACGGGCGACCCCGGAACGTTCCTCCAAGAGATGGTTGAAGCGGGCGTCACAGCATGGAATGGGTGGCGGCGTATCGCGGATGGCCCGGTTTATCGGCGCTTTTACGCCTTCCAGATGGCCCCGGATGGCCGCCCAAATCGGTGCGGTCCAATCCGCGTCCATCCGATCGGTTGACGCCGGCAAAGACTGTTCCAAGTGCATCTTCGATCCCCTGACATTCCTCAATTTTATACAATAAAGTGCCGAAAAATGCCAGATATCACGGCACGCCGATTGGGGAAATGCGGTCTATTCCAGCGGCTTCAGGTCGCCGAGCAGAGTCGGGATCAGTTCCGCGACGGTGGGGTGAATGTGTACCGCGCGCTGGATCACCGTGTAGGGCGCACCGGCGTACATTATATCAAGCAGCGATTGGACGATTTCGTCGCCGCCGATGCCGAGGATCGCCGCACCGAGGATATGTTTGCTCTCAGCATCGACGAGTATCTTCATGAAGCCCTGCGTCTCGCTGCGTTCCCGTGCCCGGCCAACCCGCGCCATCATCATCTTGCCCACCAGCGCCTTGCGGCCCGATGCCCGGACCTCGCGCTCGGTCAACCCCACGCGGCCCAACGGCGGATCGATAAAGAGCCCATAAGCGGTGATGCGGTCGGACACCCGGCGCGGATCATTGTCGAACATATTGGCCGCCAGAATTTCGTAGTCGTTGTAGGCGGTATGAGTGAACGCGCCCTTCCCGTTGACGTCGCCGATCGCATAAATCCCGTCCACATTCGTGCGAAGCTGGTCATCGACCGGAATGAAGCCGCGCTCATCCGTCGCGATGCCGGCCTTGTCGAGCCCCAAATCGTCGGTGTTCGGCTTGCGGCCGACGGCAAACAAGACGTGGCTTCCGGCGATATCTTCCACGCCGGGGGCGCAGCTTGCGGAAACGGCAATACCGTCGCCGCGTTTCTCGAATCCGAAGCAGTCGGCGTTGAGCCGAATCTCAACGCCCTCCGCTTCCATGATTTCCCGCACCGTGTCGGACACATCGTCATCGTCGCGCGCGATCAGCCGGTCGCCCCTTTCCACCACGGTGACGCGGCTGCCGAAACGGCGGTACATCTGCGCAAATTCGAGGCCGATATAGCTGCCGCCGACGATCACCAAATGCTCCGGCAAAAAATCAACGTCCATGATCGACGAATTCGTCAGGTACTCCACGTCGCCAAGTCCGGGCATATCCGGCACGAAGGCGCGGCCGCCAACGTTGAGAATTATTTTGTCGGCCTCCAGCAACGTATCATTCACACGCACGGAACGCGGGCTCTCGAACCGGCCGTGGCCTTCGTAAACAGTCAGGTTTTCGGTACCTTTAAGCCAGTTGGTCACGCCCTGGTTCGATTGCCGAACCACCCCGTCCTTACGCTCCTTGACGCGTTTCATATCGACACGGATCGGACCGCCGACGGTAACGCCGAATTCTTCGCCCCGCCGGGCCATATGCGCGGCCCGTGCACTGGCAACCAGTGTCTTGGTGGGGATGCAGCCGACATTGACGCAGGTACCACCGAATAATTTTCGTTCGATGATGGCCGTCTTCATACCCTCTCGCGCCATGCGAGTGGCAAGCGAGGGTCCCGCCTGGCCCGTCCCGATGACGATGGCGTCGAATTTCTCTGCCATGGAATGTCTCCCTATCTCGCGATGACGGCGTTCCTGAAGAACAGGCGCCCAAAGTCTGACCGCCGAATGGACCAGGCGCAACAATCCCGGACAGACCTTTGGAGTGAATTGATGCACCTGGAGTGAAATGGTGCACCCCGAAACGGCGTAAATCACCGGTAATCGAAAGATACCGGCGAATACCGGGACTCACACGCCACGGCGCCCGAAAAACTAGGCAAAGTTAGCGAATATGAATTAGCCCTTATTAGCCATATACCACAACTTTCGGAGAGTGATCTTCGCCACTTCCCCAACAGATATTTAATGGTAGTCAACTGATACCGACTTTGGTGGGAGTGATTTCATGCCACGTGTCGCCTCGGTTGTTATGAAGCACGCTGTGATGGCGGTGATATTTTCCACCGCGCTGGTCGGGTGTTCGCAATCAGAGCGCGGCGAACTCGTCTTCACGCGCCAAAATCAGGCGGCGAACGCTCTGGCGACGATAATCATGGAAGCGGAGGCGCAGAAATCGGCAACGGCCGAACGGCTCTACGATGCGGAATCGCAACTGGATGACGCGTGCAGCGCGTTGCGCGAGGCTGCGACGCTGAAGATGAGCGGCCAATCGGTCGGCTTGGAGTCGGAGATCCTGATATTGATTTCGCTCGATTACTGTGCCGCCGAGACCAAACGAATCGAACGGCTGATCCGGCGCTCCGACCCGGCGGTCGCCCGGTTTTACCTCGGCCCCGCACCCGTGGCCCTGCGACCGTCGCAATAACGCGCACTAGAGAGTACGCCGCCGGCACCCCGACGCCGGATGTTACAAGATCCAAGCGATTTCCAAAGGCCAGCGCCGAAACGTTAGTACAATTGGAATCCCAGGACCACGCACACGCCCAACAGGGCGAGGATCAGTACGGCAATCCAAACTTGCGAGCGGCTCCTCTCCTGCGGCGCCACGTTCATGCGACCGCGGAGGGCGTTGAGCCCTGTCGCCGACTCGCGCTGAACAAATCCTGCATCGATACCGGGGTCGATGACTTGTTCGATATCCCGTGCACGGAGAGGCGGAGGCTCACCACGCAGCGTCCTTCCCGTCTGCGTCCGCGTATTTTCCTGAACACCCATTTTCCAAATTCCCAAGAAATTGGGACCACGCCGTAAAAAGCCTATCCGTTGCGTTGCTGCGTATCGTTGATCCTGGTCAACACGCCGGGCGATCCCAAATCGTGCGGCACCAGCATTTTTTCTGCCAAATCGCCGCCGCGCCACAACCCCTTTTCCGGATTCCGTTCGTTAGCAGTAGAGGAGACCCCCGTGAATCGAGACGGAGCCGTGCTATGGCAAAAACAATCGACGGCGGCGCGCAACCAACCGTTCATATGACGATCCAGGCGATGATCGCCCGTGCACAACGCCACGCCGACCAAACCGGCAAGAGCGTCGGCCTGACATACGACCTCGCCAAAGACGTCATCAGCTTGGTCGATCTGACCACCGTAAATCTTGCTGAATTGAACGCCACCGCCGCCCTTTGCGCGCGATTCTTCCGCATCGTCACCCCAGCGTCGGACACGGGATGCCCCCGCGCAGTGCCGGCGCGACCGGCCGAGTGCCGCTGATTGCCGCTTGCACCCGCGATTGTCTCCTCGCAGAGTCTGCGCAGGCGGTCCACCGCGACAGGGCGGACGCCGGACGACAAGGGGGATAGCGATGCCGACGACCGATCTAGCCTATCTGCCGGTGCATAAACTGTCCGAGAAAATCACCGGCGGCCGCCTGTCGCCGGTTGCGCTGACCGAAGCACTGCTTGCACGCATCGCAACCTACGATAACAAACTGCGTGCCTTCATCGCAATCTATGGTGATGACGCCCGAGCCGCTGCCGAAGCCGCCGAGAAGGCGATCCGTTCCGGTCATGCCGTTGGACCCCTGCACGGCATTCCGATCGCGCTCAAGGACATCATCGATATGGAAGGCCGGATCACCACCGGCGGCTCTAAGGCGTGGGCCGATCGTATCTCGCCGGTCACCGCCACCCTGGCGCGGCGGCTGATCGCCGCTGGCATGATCGTTATCGGCAAAACCCATACGGTCGAATTCGCGATGGGCGCCTGGGGCACCAACCGGCATATGGGCACGCCCTGGAACCCATGGGATCCCGACACCCACCGGGCGCCGGGCGGCTCCAGCGCGGGTTCCGCGGTATCGGTCGCGGCCGGCATGGCGCCCTGCGCCATCGGCACCGACACTGGCGGTTCGGTCCGGTTGCCGGCGGCCTGGTGCGGCATTACCGGCCTCAAGGTTACGATCGGACGGATCAGCACCCATGGCGTGCTGCCACTCAGCACCACCTTGGACACCCCGGGCCCGATAACCCGCTCGGTCGAGGACGCGGCACTGCTCTACAGCGTATTGCAAGGGCCCGATCCGATGGACGCGGCCACGCTGCGCCGTCCGCCAGACGACCCGATGCCGGATCTGAAGCGGGGCGTCGCCGGGCTGCGCCTCGCGGTATTACCCGGCGAAGAGCGCAGCCACGTCGACGGCGACGTACTGGCCGCCTACGACACCTCGGTCGAGGTACTGGCCGGGCTCGGCGCGCAAATCGTGCCGGTAACGCTGCCGCGTCCGTTCGATTCGCTTGCCGGCGTGACCGGCCGGATCATCGGGGCCGAGGGCTACTCCTTCGTCGGCGACCTCGTGGACGATCCAGAACAGCCGGTTGACGACGACGTCCGGCCCCGAATCCAGATCGGCAAGGGCATGTCGGCGCGCGACTACCTGATCACCTTGCGCGAACGCGAGGCGATCAAGCGTGACTTCGACGCGGCGCTCGCGGATACGGACGCGCTGTTGACGCCGACCATCGCCACCGCCGCGCCCGCGATCGAATCGATCGACCAGAGCGGCACGCCGGCGACTTTCACGCGTACGGTCAACCTGCTGGACCGCTGTGCACTGGCGCTGCCGAACGGCTTTACCGACGGCGGACTTCCCGCCTCACTGCACATCGTGTGCGCGGGGTATGACGAGGCCACAGCACTGCGCATCGGCTGGGCCTATCAGAATGCAACCGAATGGCATCTGCGCAGGCCGCCGCTCGACTGAGCGGTGTTTAGAGATCGATTTCGTGGATGCGCGGAATCAGTTCACCGCCCGCCATGTCCAGCGTGGCCAGCGCAATGGGCAGGGTAAAGCGGCGCGGCCCCGCACTGCCAGGATTGAGATGCAACACGCCGTCGCAGGTTGCGACTTTCGGCTTATGAGAGTGGCCGGCGACTACCGCATCGAACCCCGCCGCGCGCGGATCGAGGTCAAGCTCCTTGACGTCATGCAGCATGTAAAGAGTCCGCCCGCCGACCTCCAGCACCACATCCTCGGGGTATTCCGCGGCCCACCCGTCGCGGTCATTGTTGCCGCGAACGGCGGTTACGGGCGCAATGGCCTCGAGTGCGGAAATGACATCGGGTGAGCCGATATCGCCTGCGTGGAGAATCAATTCGACGCCGGTGAGGAGCCGCACCGCTTCCGGGCGCAGCAAGCCATGGGTATCGGAGATCACGCCGATTGTCGTCATTGGAAATCCCGTCGAATGGTTGTGGCCATCCGGCTATTTTATCCGATAGTGCGAAAAACCATGCATACGTTTGCGAAGGATCCCGGCATGACGCTTGCCGAATGCATACAAATCACCGCCGGCGCCCGGCTGGGCCTGCGGCCCGGTTGCCCATTGGCGGCGTCGCCGACGGATCGACAGTATCCGATCGCTCGGCAAAATTTCGGACGACTACGGCGTTAACGACATTGCCGATCCGCTTGGAGAAAGCTGGTTTGTTGTCGAAACGTCCCTCGATTGAGCGTCCTGGAGCGGATTTGCGGCCACCTCACCGAGTAGACCGGACGCGGTGAAATCGGTTAACCTCTGGCCATGTCGCCGCTAATTTTTTCGAAGCCGGCCGCGTTTGCCGGGCTCCTGACCCTGCTTCTCGGCTGTGAACAACCCCCCACCACCACGGTTATCGGACCCGTCCGCCACATCGTGGACGGCGATACCTTCTTCGTCGACCGGACCCGCATCAGGCTGTGCGGCATCGACGCCCCCGAGCAAGGCAAACCCGGTTACCGTCAATCGGCTAAATTCCTGCAGAAACTGATCGAAGGCAAAGAGGTCCGGTGTGTGCCGATTGGCGTCGGCGCGGCGTGCAACAAGCGAAAAATGCCGCAAAGCAGCAGCCGGACGATCGCACAATGCTACTATTTCGATGACGATATTGCCGACGTGATGGTCGAGGCCGGACACGCTAAGGACTGGCGGTGATATCCGGCGCGTTGCGCGCTGCTGATCGGCCCGGCTTGCCCGCGATACGCTGTGCGGATTACGCTAGTTCGACCCGCCTATCCCGCCTACGATCAATCGAGGAATAGCCGCCATGAGTCTTTCGCCGGAACAGCAGCGTGACATGTTGCGCCAAATGCAGACCATTCGCCGGTTTGAAGAGCGCGCCTCGGACGATTTCCACAACGGTTCGATCTACGGCGTGGTGCACTGCTACATCGGCGAGGAGGCGGTCGCCGTGGGCGTTTGCGCGGCGCTAAACCGCGACGACCAGATCATCAGCACCCATCGTGGGCATGGGCACTGTATCGCCAAGGGGGCCGACCTCAATCGCATGATGGCCGAGCTTTATGGCAGGGAAGCCGGCTACTGCAAGGGCAAGGGCGGCTCCATGCACATCGCCGATTTCGGCATCGGCATGCTGGGCGCGAACGGCATCGTCGCCGGCGGTATCCCCATCGTGACCGGCGCCGGATTGGCGGCGCAGCTCGAAGGCAAGGGCCGTGTCGCGGTGTCGTTCTTCGGCGATGGCGCGTCGAATGCCGGCCCCTTTCATGAATCCATCAACATTGCCGCCGCCTGGAAACTGCCGATGCTCTATGTCTGCGAAAACAACCTCTACGCGGCGCAAACGCCGGCGACGCAAACCCTGGCCTATGAAGACGTCGCCGCCCGCGCCGCCGGCTACGGCATTCCGGGCGTCGTGGTCGACGGCAACGATATTTTCGCGGTCCACGAGGCAGCCACCGAAGCCGTCGCCCGCGCCCGCGCCGGCGACGGCCCAACCCTGATCGAGTGCAAGACCTACCGCTGGCGCGCTCATACGGAGAGGGTGAACCAGCCGGACTACCGGCCGCCGGCGGAAATCGAGGACTGGAAGAAGAAAGACCCGATCGCGCGCCTCGTGCAGCACCTTAAACAGCAGCAAGGGCAGCTCAGCGACGAGGAATGGCAAGCGATGGACGACGAGATCGTGCAGGAAATCGAAGCCTCCGTCGCCTTCGCGGAAGCGAGCCCCTTCCCCGCACCGGAAACGGCATTGGACGATTTGTTCGCAGCCGAGAATACGGAGGCGCACCATGGTTGAAATCAGCTACGCCCAGGCCGGCATGGAGGCGGTTGCGGAAGAAATGCGGCGCGACCCGAAAGTCTTTCACCTTTCCACCGAGGCGCCGCGACCCTTGGTCGAGGAATTCGGCGCGTCCCGCGTGCGCGCCACGCCAATCGCCGAGGGTGCGCTGACCGGAATCGCCGTCGGTGCGGCCGGTTCCGGCTTCCGGCCCATCGTCAACTGGAGCAGCGTGACATTTTCCTTCGTCGCGATGGATCAAATCGTCAATCAGGCGGCCAAGATTCACTACATGTTCGGCGGCCAGGTAAAATTCCCTATCCTGTACCGTGCCTCGGTCGGCGGCGGCACACGGCGCGCGGCGCAACATTCGCAGAGCCCCTATTCGATGTTCATGAATGTGGCAGGTCTGAAGATCCTTCTGCCATCGACCCCCTACGACATGAAGGGCATGCTCAAGACCGCCATACGCGACGACAACCCGGTGATCCTGTTCGAATCCGGCCGCCTCGACGGCTTGAAAGGCGAGGTGCCGGACGAGGACTACACCATCCCGCTGGGACAGGCGGATATCAAACGCGAGGGCAGCGATGTCACCATCGTCGCGCTCGCCTGGCTGGTGCACGAGGCGCTGGCCGCCGCCGAGACGCTCGCCGGAGAAGGCATCTCGGCCGAAGTGGTCGATCCGCGCAGCCTGGTGCCGATGGATGCGGACACGATCCGCGCCTCGGTCCAGAAAACCGGCCGGCTTGTGATCGCTGACGAAGCCGGGCCGACTGCCGGCGCCGCCGCCGAAATTGCCGCCTTGGCGACCGAGGACGCCTCCACCTTCGCTGCGCTCAAGGCACCGGTCGAACGGGTCTGCGCGCTTCAAGTGCCGATCCCCTACAGCCCTGGCCTGGAAGACCACGTGTTTCCCGACCGAGACAAGATCGCCAGCGGCGTGCGAAAGGTCATGGCAGCGGGGTGACCCGCATTTGGCCGGGGCCGCCACTATGTTAAAATTCGACGGTGCGAACATCGAAGATGGGTGCCATGACGCAGGCAACGAATACTAGCGGCCCTCAGACAGTTCCATTGACAAAGGATATCGCGGCCGAAATTTGCGGCGTTGATCTCAGCCAGCCGATGAGCGATGCGGCTTTCGCCAAGATCTATGCAGCTTGGCTCGCCCACCTCGTCCTGTTGTTCCGCGACCAGGATTTGGCCGACCCGCAAATCATTGCCTTCAGTCGTCGGTTCGGCGAGCTGGATCTGGCCCCAATTCAGGGCCACGGCCGCGCCTTCGTCGAAGGGTTGCCGGAAATGTTCGTCATCTCCAACGTGGTGGAGGACGGACGGCCAATCGGATCGCTGGGCGACGGCGAATGCCTGTGGCACACAGACATGGCCTATACGGAAATGCCCCCCAAAGCGAGCTGCCTCTATTCGCTCGAGGTGCCGGATGGCGAGGGCGATACCGGATTTCTCAATATGTACAAGGCCTATGAGACACTGCCGGCCGCTTTGCGCGAGAAAATCGAGGGGCAATCGATCAAACACGAAAGCAAATACACGCTGGACGGCCTCGACCGCGAGGAAGGTGGCGAGCCGCTGGCCCTGGTCAAGGCGCGCGGCGCGTTCGACCCCAGCACGCTGCCCGGCGTCAGCCACCCGATCATCCGCACCCATCCCGAAACCGGGCGCAAGGCGCTTTATATCGGCCGCCGACAGAACACCTATATCGACGGCCTTACGGTGGAGGAGTCCGATGACTTGCTCGACGCGGTCTGGGCGCATGTCGCCAAAATCGGCCAGACGACCTGGCACCACCGCTGGCGGCCGGGCGACTTGGTGATATGGGACAATCGTTGCGCCATGCACCGGCGCGACGAATTTCCGCCAACCTCCCGCCGGATCATGCATCGCACGCAAGTTAAGAGCGACGCCTCGCCAGCGTGAAGCTGGCGCATAGGCCGCCTGAAATTAGTATGCCAATCTCGGGATCATACAAATCATTCGACGAGGAACGCCATCGAATAGAGGCGGGCCGGAGGGCAAACCAGCACGCGCGGCCGAGACGGATTTCGTCCCAACGCCCCGCTGACGGCTAAACCGGCCGTTCCCCGGCGACCTGGACCTTATGCAGTCGACGGCGCGCATTGGGATCGAACGGGTCGCGGTGGTGCATGGTGAAGCGATTGTCCCAAACGAGCAGATCGCCCAACTTCCAACTATGCGAGAAGACTCGATGATCACGCACCGTGTGGGCCCAAAGTTCATCCAGCAAATTCTCGCTTTCCTCCACCGGGAGGCCGACGACATAAGCCCCCAACCGACGGCCGAGATAGAGGCATTGCCGCCCGCTCTCGGGAATGGTCCGGATAATCGGATGCACCGGCCCGGGCGCTTTGGTGATATCCGAAACCTCATCGAAGGCCGGACGCTTCGCGCCGGTACTGTCATAGACTTGTGAATGACGAATGCTCAGGCTCTCGATCCGGGCACGCAGGGGCTTCGGTAGCGTTTCCAGCGCATCAACCATATCCAGGAAGGCGGTATTGCCGCCTTCGGGCGGAATTTCGACCGAGTATAGCGTGCTGGCCGAGGGCGGCGTTTCCGAAAAACAACTATCCGTATGCCAGAAACATTCTCCGTCACCCAGGCTGCCGATCCTTTTCCCGTCAACTTTGATGTTCGAAATGACGCTGACGCATTCCGGAATTTCGTTTGACTGATAGTGTCGTCTTCCGATCCCCAGCAGCGTATCAGCGATCGCACCAAGGTCGCCGAAGGTTTGGGCAAATTCGATTTGCGCATCGACCGAGACGGACTGGTCCCTGAAGATCAGCACCATGTGCTTCGAGAGGGCCGCCCGCAACGTATCTTGGTCCGCCGCGGCGATTGGATTGGATACATCAATGCCGCAAATCTCCGCGCCGAGTTTTGCGCCGGTCGGAATGATTTCAGTCGTCACAAATACCTCCTCCGCATGCGGTTCGGCCCCCCCCCCGCCCGCTCAATACGGTCGCGCACCGGCAATCTGCGTCCGGTGCATGACCCGCCGGTGTTTCATGTCGAACGGATCGCGCCGATGCATGGCGCAACGATTATCCCAGAGCAAGAGGTCCCCGACCGCCCAGGAATGGCACCAGGCGTACCGCTCCTGTGCCGCATGGGCCCACAGCCGGTCAAGCAGAGCTTCGCTTTCGTCCAGGGAGAGCCCCGGGACATAGCTGTAGGGACGGCGGCCCAGGAACAAGGCCTTGCGCCCGGTTTCCGGATGCGTCCGAACCAGCGGGTGATGCGGTCCCGGCGTTTTGCGCGGGTCCTGCTCATCCTCGAATCCGGGACGGAGGCGTCCCGCGCTGTTGCGGCTGGCATCGTGAACCGCTGTCCGCCCCTCAATCTGGCTCAGCAAATCCGGCGGCAAATCGTCATAGGCCATGTACATGTTGCACACGCAGGTATTGCCGCCTTCGGGCGGGATTTCCCGGGAATACAGCGCGCTCGCGGCAGGCGGGATTTCCTTGTACGACATGTCGGTGTGCCAGAACGCTTCCGCGCTGCCCAAGCTCCGGTCGAGCCGTTCCTGATCCATGCCGACATTCATAACCTCGACAATTTCAGGGTATTGCTCGGTCATCGGCGTGAACGATGTGCGGTTGGGACTCTGCGGCAAGCCGAAATAGGAAGAAAAGTGGATTTGTTGTTCCGGCGTTAGCGCCTGGTCTCGAAACAACAGGACGAGATGCTCGTGCCACGCCTGTTTGATCGCCACGACCGTTTCCGAATCGAGCGGGCTGGAAATGTCCACACCCCGGATTTCCGCGCCAATTGCCGGCGTCGCCGGGTCGACGGTTATTGGCCCGATTCGATAGGTACCGGAGCCTTCGGGTTTGCTATCCATAGTGACGCCGCTGGTCTGCATCGCCTTGCACTCCCGCGCTATCCGTTAAATTGCGTTGATCAATTATAATCTCCGACTTTCTCCATTCAGAGCAAGCAGCCCACGATTGAACGGAACCGCCCTGTCATCCGCCCTTGTACAGCCGATACCAAGGATGCGGCAGGCCCGGTGTCTTGAGCCGCATGGTGTAGACGGACGTCACAGCGGTCACGAAAAGCGTCCGCTGATCCTCCCCGCCAAAGGTGAAATTAACGGCCTGTTCCGGCAATTGAATGGTTCCGATATGGCTTCCGTCCGGTTCCATCACCCATATGCCGCCGGGGCCGGTGCAGAAGACGCGGCCCGAAGTATCGACTTTGATGCCGTCCGGCGCGCCCGGCGCGTCCCCCGCACTCAGATCGGCAAAAATACGCCGGCGCAGCATGACGCCGACGGGATCGATGTCGATCGCCAGGATATATTTGGTCCATCGTGTGTTGGCGATATACAGCGTCCGCTCATCAGGCGAGAAGGCGAGACCGTTGGGATACTCGCAACTCACAACCGCGGAAACGGTATCGTCCGGCGCCACGCGATAGACGCGCGCGCCACCCCACACACCATCTTCGCCCTCAGGGCGGGGCTGCTCCCGGTCCGGAAACGCAATCCGCATCGACGGATCGGTGAAATAGAGGCTGCCATCCGAATGGCAGACGACGTCATTCGGGCGATTGAAGCGCCCGCCTTCGAAGCGGTCGACCAGTGTCGTGACCGTACCGTCCGGCTCGGTGCGGCTGACCCGGTTCCCCGACCCCTCGCAATGGATCAAGCGCCCCTGCAGGTCGAAGGTCATGCCGTTTCCGCCATCGGTCTTTCGGATCAAGTCCGGCGCTTCGCCGAGTGTCAGCCGGTACAGGGCGCCCGGATGGATATCGTTGAAATAATAGAACCCGTCCGGGTGCCACAAGGGTCCTTCGGTGAAGACGTATCCCGTTGCATGCCGTTCCACGTCGGCCGTCTCGAGAATGTCGGGCAGGTCGTTCATCGTGATTGCCTTTCGGTGTTCTGGTCCCGTGATGTCGATGTGACGGTGCACTGCGCGCCGCAAGCTTCTGCAATGTTAACTTTAGCAGACTAGGTGACGCGCGCACGACGAATGGCCGAACGCTTCATTCGCGCGACGATGTCTAATGGGTATACGAGAGATCAACCTGAAGAACACATGCCGCACAACGCTTATCTTCGATATAATTTACACAAACCAAAAAATATATACTTCACCAATACCAATAATATAGTTCCGATTTATTCTATTTAGACAAAAATCATGATTTAAAAATATTAGAATATCTCTGGTTATTATTCGCCAATGAACCTTCCGCCGTTAAATTATATTTATCTGAATCTTGCTTATACAAATAGAAACTCCATATACTTAAAATGGAACGTAACGTCGACGGCCCCAACAATGAAAGGGCCATCATGCATACCTCTAAATTGTTGCTGGTAGGCTCCAACAGACTATCTCATGCAAGCCTCACGAATTTGTTCGAAGCATCGCCGTTCACGGTGATCGGCGAAATATCGGATATCGCCACGATCGAACCTGGCGCTTTGCCCGAACCCGATATCGCCCTGTTGGAGTGTCCGAGCGATCCCAAGATTATCTTGAACACGCTGGAACATCTGAACGGAATTTATCCCGAAACACCGGTTGTCGTCCTGGATAGTCAGGTCCGAATGGCGACGCTGGCCGCCTGCCTGTCAGCAGGCGCTAGCGGCTTCCTAACCACGGATATCACGCCCAAGGCGCTCCTGAAATCAATGCAGCTTGTGATATTGGGAGAGAAGGTATTTCCGACATATCTGGCCGGACTTCTAGTGGACGACGTTCGGATGCAACGCCCGTTGCCCGTCCCGGAGGACAATAATTATGGGCTCTCTGACCGCGAGATCGAGACCATACAGTATCTCCTCTGGGGCGAATCGAACAAAAGAATTGCCAGACGCATGAGTATTACCGAAGCGACAATCAAGGTACATGTCAAGAGTCTCCTGCGGAAGATCAAACGCAGCAACCGTACGCAGGCGGCGATCTGGGCGCACCGCCACGGATATCTGCCGGCCCGCAATAGCACATCAGCTATCGACGATAAGGGTCGGTTCGGCCTGAGCTGACCGCCGCACTTCCAAAGAGGAAAATAAATCTGGCAACAGCAATTAAAAATATTTCTCGCCGGCGCATTGTCTGGGGCGGCAGCCGCCCGTGACGCACCAAACAAAAGCGGAGGATTACCGAATTGTTGAAATCAGTACGATCGAAAGCCGAGGAAAAATTCAGGGCAAGCCAGAAGAAGTACGAACAGGCCCTGACCGAAAGGGAAAAAGCGCGAAAGAAGGAAGCGGAACATACCGCGAGCTTGCGAGCTTTGCGCCTCGCCAAAGAAGCGGCCGACAAGGAAGCCGCCGATAAGGAAGCGGCCGACAAGGCCGCCGCCAAAAAACAGAAGAAATAAACCTTTGTCCCAGGGTTACGGACGCCAGCCGTAACGGCCGCGATGACCGAGAGTGGTCCGCCGCTTGCGCTGTCCAATTCCGCCAAGAACGAACACGGCAACGTCACCCCCCCATTGACGACGCAGACCGGGCGTATCAGGCTTACCAGTATCAACAACGCTTAAGGACGATACGGTATGGAAATGCGTGCTTTGGGGAAAACAGGTTTCGAAGTGTCCGCCCTTGGCTTCGGCGGCGCACCGGTGGGCTATCTGGAAATAGACCGGAAACAGGTTACCGAGATCCTCAACACGCTGCTCGATCATGGCGTCAATCTAATCGATACGGCAGCATCCTATGCCGGCTCGGAAGAGGCGATCGGCGACGCGATCAGCCATCGCCGCGACGAATTCGTGCTGGTCTCGAAATGCGGTCAGGCGTTCGAAGACATCGAAGGCGAAGCGTGGTCCGCCAAGGCAATCGAGCAAACGGTGGAGCGTGCGTTGCGGCGTCTCAAGACCGATCATATCGATGTCATGCTGCTCCATTCCTGCGAATTGGAGGTCCTGCAACAGGGCGAGGCTCTTGGCGCGCTGATCAAGGCACGCGATGCCGGCAAGCTCCGCTTCGTCGGCTATTCCGGCGACAACGAAGCCGCGGTCCACGCCGCCGGGATCGAGGATGTTGCGGTTATCGAGACTTCCGTCAATATATGCGATCAGGCAAATATCGATACGCTGCTTCCCTTGGCCCAACAGAACAATATCGGCATCCTGGCCAAACGGCCGATCGCCAACGCTGCCTGGCGTGACGCCTCCGAGCAGCGCGGCATGTATGCAAATTACGCCCAGACCTATCATGAGCGTCTGGGCAAGATGGCGATCACGCCGACCGACTTAGGCTTCCCGGACGACGCCTGGCCCGAAGTGGCCCTGCGGTTCACGTTATCGCAACCGGCAGTGACCACGGCCATCGTCGGCACGACAAAATTGTCGAATGTCGACCGTAATTTGGAGGTCCTGTCGAAGGGACCATTGCCGGAAAGCGGCATCGCTGCATTGCGTGCGGCATTTCAGCATGCGGAAACCGCGGCCGGCGAGCCGTGGCTCGGACAGAGATAGAACCGGTTCAGCGAGGCTTAAGATAGTGTAATTCATCCCCGGTCCAGCCGACGCCGGCGGGCACCGTATAATAGAAGCTCGCGATCATCTCGCTGAAACGCCACGTGCCGTCGATGCGGCGGTACCGGTCGTCGTAGCGGCCGGAGACGAGGGAGGACACGCCGAAACGGCCGTAGCGCGCCTCGAGGTACGAAACCCCGATCCCCGTATCGCCGGTAACCTCGATCCCATGGCTGTGGATGAATTGCTTGATGTAAAACCGTTCGCGCTCGCCCATGCCGCGAAACCCCGCGTCGATTTCCGTCCGACCCTCGTATTTCGCGAGATATCCCAGTTCGACGACGGCTTCGTCCGTGAACAGATCGGCGATCGCATCATAGCGGCCGTCGTTGATGCAACTGTGGTAGGCATCGCGGAGTGCGCGGATTTCATCCTTGTCTTCCAGCAAGCGGAGCCGGTGTTCCAGGGCAGCGATTCGGTCGGCGTCGGTCATACGGTGGGCTCCTCGTAAAGATTTAGTGTTTCATTCAGCGTCGGAATTCGGCGGCATCACCGAAGAATTCCATCAGGTTAGTCCAAAATGGTACACGCTATTGCCGTTGTGCCGAAGCACGGCTGCACTCAGAATTAGGAGCCGGCTATACTGATGATCTCGAGTCTCGACGGCGCGGTCTCGGGAGGCTTGGTCCAAACATCGTAGTCGTGAGATCTGGCCAAAATGTATTTATCCGATCCCCAGCGTTTTGCCTTTATTGGAGTCTCGTCCTTAACCTTCGCGGACGCTCGGTCACAAGCCGGCGCTATCGCCGGGGCGCTTCGCACTGCCGGGCTCCAGCCGGGCGACAGAGTCGCTCTCGCCACCTCCCATGGCGCCAAATTCTATACTTGCTTTGCCGGATGTTTCTCAGCCGGGTTTCCGGTGGCCGTCATCGATGCGTCAGCAGGGCTTCTAGAGCTCGCCTCCATGGTCCGCAAGACGGCTCCGGCAGCCATCATTGCCGATGAAGGGATATTGCGCCGTCTTACCGATTA
>CAYYBI010000048.1:0-8102 GCA_964469835.1 uncultured Rhodospirillaceae bacterium | reverse complement strand
GTCAAACTCGAATGAATGGTTGTGATACGAAAGCTGAATCCCCGCCGTTTTGGCTTTTGTCGCCGCCTTGTTGCAACGCTCGGCCATTTGCCGGTAACCGTCCGGAGTGCGGTCCTCTTTGTTCAGAGTCGGAATCACGAGGTGGGTGAGTCCTGCCTCGCGCGCTGCTATAAGGACATCTTCGTAGGGCGGAGCATTTTCGCCGTCGGGCTTTAACACTGAGTTCCACAGGATGTGGGCCGAATGGACTTCAAGACCTGACTCAGCCGTAGCGTCGAGTACGGGCTGACAATTGGGAAAACTGTATGGCTCGACCTGTTTGTATCCCATCTCCGCGACGGCCCTGATCGTCGCGCGCGTATTCTCCTTCAACTGATGTCGCAACGTATATAGCTGGATGCCAATCGTATTGCGATAGACATTATCAGGCTCCAGCGCATGAAGCAGGTTCACTGGTCGGCCCAGCATGCAGGCCGCCGCGGAAGTGGTGAGGAAGGTTCGTCTGGAAGGGTTCATGTCAGGACTCTAGTTCATCGAATGATTGACTGTTTGAAGAGGCGATTGCGCTCAATCAAAGTCCAGATCGTTGGGAGGCTTTTAGTATACACCTTCACGTTGTTCAGTTTTGCAGTGGTGAAGAAAAGAAGTAAAAGCCCACGTGACTGATAGGCTTTTCCTCTTACTGACGGATCCTATTCCTATTTCTTCTCTACCCGATTCGCTTCTCTGAATTTGCCCCAAGCCTCTTTTTCCCTTCCTTGCCCTGCATCGATCTCGGCATAGGCGCGCAATAGTTCAACGCGCACGCGAACAGGCAATTCTTCGGGATCATACGCATTCAAAAGCTCCAATACGGCATCGTATTCCCTTCCTTGCCCTGCATAGATCTTGACATAGGCGCTCAATAGTTCAACGCGCACGCGAACAGACAGTTCTTTGGGATCATACGCATCCAAAAGCTTCAATGCGGCATCGTATTTCTCCTGCTTACTCAACCATGTGGGTTCATCCAGCATGCGCCGCAGCGTCACATCATCCGGTTGTAGCAGACCCCAGCCATGCACGGCAACCGATCCGTCGGCATGGAGACACCGAACCAGCACGACCCCGCTGCCGCCGATCCCCGGTTCGCTGCCCTCGTGGGTGTGGGTGGAGCCGCCCCCGCCACCGCCGGTATGCGGCAGGGCATGCCGTTTGCTGCCTCCGCCCTTGCCGCCTTCGTCCTTATGATTAGGGGCATTGTGTGCGCCGCCACCGGCAAACCAGCCGTCCTCGCCAAACTGTGGACCAAACACATCCCGGAACAGAACCTTGTAATGAGCGTCATTGGTAGCTTCAAACGCATCGGTCACATACCCGGTATGGGTATCCACGTATTGCTTCAGGGGCAGACCCTGCAGGCCGCTGCCGCCGCCGCCCTGGCCCATCAGCGTACCGGGACCGCCGGCCCCGCCGCCGCCTGATCCGCCCGCACCGGAACCGCCGGGATGGCCAAATCCCATGCCCACGCCGCTTTCAGCCGATTGCAGCGCAGCAGCCGGATTGCCGTTGGTATCCGCCACGCCGCCGCCCGCCGAACCGCCCGGTGTCGCGTAATTTCTGGGATCCTTGCTGCGCCCACCGCCGCCACCACCCAGGGCCACGATCTTGCCAAAACACGAGTTCGAACCGGGATGCGCCGTGTGCGGTCCGAAGCGCTTCACGATCGGGCCAGGCGGCCCGATTTTAATCTCAACCGTGTTCCTAGGTTTGGCGCCAAATGTTTGCAGATAATCATTCACGTACACCAGACCGCCGGCCCCCCCGCCGCCGCCAGCCCTCCCGAGGCCCGGGGCGCCACCGCCGCCGCCACCCACGACCAGCACGGAAAGTTTTCGCGCATCCGGCGGGATTTGCCATTGGACCACATCCCCCGGCCCAATCAACTCCAAATCGCTGTTAACGACAGCCGCCGCCCGTAGCACGGGCATGCAAACCAGCACACCGGCCAATACACCGGCCCACGGTCCGGCCATAGAACACCAACTTCGAAAATCATAATACGACATACACACCTCCCCATGCTAGATTGTCCGCTCCACTCGAAAACATCGCCGGCCACACTATTGGTAACCTTTTAGTAAATTATCCTTACACCGTCATACCTCAAACGGCGGAGACCGCTGTCTCCAGGCATATGGAATCGCCTCATCCGACGACGTATGCGCCACGGCAATCCCATGGCTGTTCATTTGCCTCCGCCAATACCCGACATGGCTTTCAACGATTCAACCGCCGCGTTCACCATGCGGGCGCCAGTATCGGCCGCAACAAAACTCGCTTGAGTCGCGGCATAACCGCCTTCTTTGACGGCTTGCGCCGTCGGGACGTAGATCAGACAGGGTGATCCTCTTCCGGAATAAGCCAGCCCCAACATAAACGTGTGGGGGAGAGGCGATCTCTCGCGAAGATTCAGTTGATGTTGAATAAAAGGCTCGCCGGGTATCGCGACAAGCGCCAGCGCGTCATTGACGACGACGGTCGCGATGCAAGCGTCGGTGGACTTGTCCCCCGTGCGATAAGGGATATCGATCATCTCTTCCTTGACTTGCAAGGACCCTTTCGCCGAGTTTGGTGAGGGCATGTCCGCCGCGACGCGGAGCGCTGCCTTTGCCAGGGCGATGCCGGACTGCTGAACCATGTTGAACCCGTAGTCACCGCGCAATCTCATCTCATAGGGATCGATGTCGCCCTCCGCGCCTTGGAGGAACATGCCCATGCAGTCCGGGCCCAGTTCCTTCTCGATATAGTCAACCATGGCGCCGGGAAAATCCGCCGTAATCATGGGATTGCCCATCATGGTGACGGGGTGGCATGCATAGTGAACCATTAGCGCGCGCGGTTTGCCCGCTTCGTCTTCAATCCGAATGACCCCCACGGTCGAGTCCCTCGGCTTCGTGGGAATCCGCTTCGGATTAGCCCACATCATGGTCACCCTGCCGTCCGGGCGGACAAATCGCCGATTGTGCCCCAGGTAGACGCTTTCGTATGGCCCTTCGGCCACGGCGAGCCGCGCCGGAAAGAGATTTCGCATCGCCTCCCCGATCGCGGCAACGATTTTCTCTTCGGTTACCGCATACCACGGGTCCTTCGAAAGGCCTGGCCAGTCCACCTTCTCGCGGGGATCGGACGGAACAAAAGCCCACGCCCAGCCTCCTTTCGTCGGACATATCGCTCTCGGAACCATCCCCGAGTGCGTATGGCTGCTGCTGAGAATCACATGGTCAACTTTCCATTTCTCTTTGGCTTCCGCGATTAGTTTCTCGGAAGAGAAAAACTGGAGGTCGAGGGAGACGATCGCAAGGGCTGTTTCACCGCTCTTGAACACGACAATGCGCGCATAAAGCGGGTCGTGCAGGTTTGTCGGTGGGGTCTTCTCTTCCGGCAACGTGTCCGGCAGACGAAAGGACATGCCTGCCGCCGAAATAACGGGTTGGTCAGGCGAGATATCCACTTTGGCCGTCCCGGCGTAAAGGGTACCGGCTCCATTCGCCGCGCACGCGACAGATCCGATTTCGACCATAAGCACACTCACGATAATTCCTTCCAAAATGCGTCTCATTTTGACCTCCATTTCTGTAGTTCTTTCAGTTTAGGTCGTCGTGGAGCAAGTTTCGACGTAGGCTGCTGCGGGGTCGAAATCCCGCGGGAGCGCAAAGCACTCCCGGTTTCCGTTGTAAGGCATGTGCCGACTCCAAGGACCTCCCGTTACATCAAGGTGGTGCGAAGTCTGACCCCGGCGAAGGCCCCATAAGTTTAGGCTTTAGGAATGAAGTGTCGGTGGAGTTGTAGCCGGTAAAGTCTTTGTTTGGATCGTTCGATAGATTCAGTCTTTCGATTTTCCGAGACGAACCAACACTGGCCGCCACAGACCGCCGTTGGCTTTTGAATTGCGGACGCGCACGGCGAGCACATTTGTCTGCTCCGGTTTGACGAGATCGGTCGGGACGTCGGCATGAAACGGGATCTCCCACAACTCGCCGAACGGTTTGCCTTCCGAATTCTCGGTGAACTCCCGGATCAGCTTGCCGTTGACGTAGACCCACGCTTGTTCGTCGACGGAGCCAAAGAGAATCCGGATCGGCGATCCCTTCCATTCCGCCGGAATGTTGATGGTGGTCCGATACCACGCGATGCCCTCGTACTGGCCAACCTCGTCCTGCTCGGCCCAGAACGAAGGGACGGGCATCGTCAACCAGGCGGACTCGTCGAGGTCGACGCCATTCCAGCCTTCCTTTGCACCTTTCTCCAACGGGTCGATCCGGAATTTCCAGTCCGCCAACCGCATGGCGTCCTCGTCTTTCCACTCTTCCGGGATTTCGAAGGTCTCGCGGTAGTAGTCTTCCCGCCATTGCTGAAGCTCGTTTTTGGCTTCGCCACTACTACTCGCAGCGCCGAAAATCAATTGCCCTAGCGCGTTTCGGTCACCGACGTTGCGCGTTCCTCCCACCTGCGACCAGATCGACCGCTCCAGGCTTTGGCCACCGACTCGATGCGTTCGGCCCAGGTTGAATCGCCAGGCTGCGTCTCGTTCGGGCGCCTCGGTGCCAAGTGTTTGCCAGGGAATCGTGAGCAGGGCAACCCACCGTCGGTTGGCTCGATCGAGGTGGCTTTGATAGGTCCAGTCTCCGTCCCAGCTCGGATCGTCCTTGTCGTATAGCAGGTTGAGAACGTCGTCGATCAACCCTGACGCGGCATCGAACCTGGAAGCTTCATGGGGGCCGACGGTGAAGCGATTGAAGATGTCGCGCCCCGGCAGAGGAGCGAGATAGACGTCGATCGACTCGCGCTCACTCAGGTCGGCGTCTTCGCCGAGCTTCTCAAAGTCCGGTGCATCGACGGAAAGCTCGGCATCGACCCGGATGTAGAGACGCTGGTCATCGTGGAGCACCTGGAAGGTCGTCTTTTGCGAACTGCCCTCGAGTTCGCCGGAGGGGACTTCCTTCCACTGCGCTGATTCGACCGTGGGAGGTTCGGAAACGGCGGGCACGCGAAGTTGCTGAGTTCCTGGCAGCGGCGTCTTGCGCACCTCGGCGGTGTCCCAGTTGAACACGGTGTCCTCAAACGGTTCCTGGTAACGATTGTAGGCCAGGCGCAGGTGGGACGCGGCGTGCCCCGGCGGCGGAAAAAGCACGTTGTCCCATCCGGGGAATGGCATGGGCCGGCCTTTGTAGCGGCCTTCCTGAACATAGTAGCTGTCGATCTCCTCATTGCGGGCATCGACGGCATCCAGCAACTGCCCGCGCAGAGACAGGCTCGGAGCGATGCGGTAGGCCTGGCAAAGATGAACGACCTTGGTCAGGTGTTTGAGGTAGTCGAATTCCCGCCGAACCAGCGCCAGTCTCGCCCTGGGCTTATCGCGTCTGGCGCGCTGTTCCGCCCGTGCCAGTTCGATTTCCATCGCTTCTATCAACTTTGGCGTGTAGAGAAAACCGAGCATGCGAAACGGATCCTTCACATGCTTGTGACGCCGCCCATAGATATCGTGGTAACCCCAGCCAACGCCGTGGGTGCCAATATATTGCGAATACAGCTCGATGGCGTGATTCAGTTGATCATAAAAACGAATCATCGAAGGCGCGCCTTCGCCGAACGCTGCGTCGCAGAACTCAATCATGAGCTCTTTGGCTTCGAGGTTCGCCGGATCATCAAACATCCGTCCGAAGATGTAATAGGTCGGTCCTTCCAGACCGAAGACCTCGCCCAATCCATCGCGAAATACGCTCCGCGTGTTGTACTTGTGGAAAAATCGCACCTGTTCGGAGACAAACAGCGGCGTGCGCATCGGCGTGTAGCGCGAAGTCTGGTTCCCAATCCAATTGTGCAACCAGATTCCGAATTCGCCCCGATGCCGCCGGGTCCATCTGGTGAATGTTTCAGTCGGCGCGTTAATCGCGTCCACGGTCTGGATAATGATATTGTCAGGGAACTCCTCGAAGCTCGTTGGAGGTTCCTTCGTAACTGTATAAGCCGTCATCAGCAGTTTTCTGGCGGGGCACTCTTTCTCGAGCCGCAAGGCAATTTCCCGGTGAAAGAGCCAGATCTTTTCGCCCCAGCTCTCCACGCCGTAGAGCTTCTGGCAGGGCTCACACTGACAGGCCCGGAAGCCGTCCGGTTGGAGAATGTTCACCGATTGGGCTCCCTGGTCGAGAACGCGTTTGTGGAATTGATAAACCAGTTCGCGAAATTCCTCGTTCGATAGGCAATACTGGCCGTCACGCGTGCGTTCGCCGCCAATCATCGCGAAATATTCCGGATGATCGTCGCGGTATTCCTCGACCGTGACGGCCTTGTCCCAGGTGTGGCCGATGGCTGCGTCGTCGACGTTGGGAAAGAAGTTGTTGGCAATGTCGTAAAGCGTTGCGGTTCTGTGTCTCCGATGATTGCGCGTGAAGACTTCTTTTTGTAGGTCGAGATCGTCCGGGATTGCCAGCGTCTCCCAACTCCCAAACTCGATGTCCGCGCCGTCGAACGACCAGGGTCGCAGCGACTTCGAAACCTGCGTCGGGATGGACTGCGCTCCCGGAAAGAGAAATCGCGTTCCGGCATGAGTTCGTAGGAAATCGGCCGTCGCCTTCAGCGTTCCCAGCCGACAGGAAAACTGACTGGTCGAGCCAAGATTCTTCACAGTGATGTTCGGCGGCGCATGATCCCGCCCCGCGATAATCACGTTTGGCCCGACGACCTTATGGCAATAATTCCAACCGTCGAATTTCGAGACATCGACGCCGTGGTTCCGGGCAAACTCGGTGGCGCCCAGAAAAATCGCGGGGACATCCGGATTTCGGGCGCCTTCGGCGACGATCGGAACCTCCACTTCGTTAGCTGCAAACGCGGCCTGGATGAGACGTGCCGTTTCGTGAAGACAAGCATCGAGCAAGTCGTCGTCCGAAGCTTTGGGCGTTACGACTTGGAAATCCGAAGAACGCTCCGCCACGAGAACGAGGTCATCAGCAACTGCCGGAAGCCACAGGCATGCGTAGCCAAGGGCGCAGAGAATAGCAAGAATGGTTTTTTTCATTTTGGGCTCCGAATGTCTGTTACTGTCTCTTGCCGATTGCTTCGATGGCTTCCTCAGCCGTGTTCTTGTGGCCTTTCGTCGCCGACTGGTGCGTCAGCACGGCGCGATACGCCTCCAGCGCCTCGTTCGTTCTCCCCGCGGCCTGCAAAGTTGCCGCTCGCGCCAGCAACATCGAACCGGCCCAGGTTCCACGCAGGTTACTGATAGGCTTTTCAATCCCCACCGCGCGCTCAGAATAGTTCTCCGGCGGGGGCTTTGTCAAGAATTTCGTGCTCTTTCGCACACTTCTGGCCGCCCTAGCAGGCGGTTTCTTCGTCCATCTGCCGGTTGGTTTCCCGGTCTGGGCGCCGGTGGTCGGAACCGAACGTACCAGATGGCGAACTGTTGAGGCTCGGAGACGCACGGACAGGCGGCGCACTGTGAAATTGTTCGCGGGATTTGCGCGCATAAGCCGGCTTTCGCTGCCGCTAATCCGCTCGCTTTGCCCAGCGGTTTGGCGCGTACTCTCTCCGTTGCGGCGCCCGTGAAGAAATTCTTGGTTTCCTCGATCCGGCAGGGCTGAGAAACGCCCGAGAAATCAGAGGAATTCGGGATCGAGGACCTGTTGCAGCTCGCGCGGCTCGTCTCCGTCCGGCCGCGTGCCTCGTTTCGGCGGGGCGCGCGGGTTGGCCAGGGTGCGCAGCGGGCCTTCCCAGAGCCCGTCGACCATCGCTCCGCTCTGGTGCCCGCGGAGGATCCTCTCGATGACGTCTCGCTGATGAGTCTCGATGAAACTGATGATCTAACTAACAGACAAGACTTTTCTCATCGCCCGGCCGATGTGAAAAGTCTGTTGGACGAAGTGCTGCGTCGCGGGAGTGTGAGCGTGAAGCCTGAAGGGGAGCGACGGGTGGTCGGATATGCGGCTTACGTGCTGGTATGGTGAGCCTGATGAGAATTTTGGCGAGCGAGCGCGCAGCATCCCAAGAAGCCTCGTCCTCGTCCTCGTCGCCGGCGAAACGCAGCTGGAGACGGTCGCCACGCATGTGCGCGACGCGAGGCG
>CAYYBI010000047.1:0-8419 GCA_964469835.1 uncultured Rhodospirillaceae bacterium | reverse complement strand
CATCTGCTGCGTCTCCGCGCGCTGCAGAAACGAACCGGCGGCTTCACCGAATTCGTGCCGCTGCCGTTTGTCGCCCTCGAGGCGCCGATTCACTTGAAGGGACGCTCGCGCGTCGGGCCGACCTATCGCGAAGCGATTCTGATGCATGCGGTCGCCCGGTTGGCACTGCATCCCCATTTCACCAACATCCAGACGTCCTGGGTGAAGATGGGACCGGACGGGGCCGCGGCCTGCCTGCAGGCGGGCGCCAACGACCTGGGCGGCACGCTGATGAACGAAACGATCACCCGGTCGGCGGGCGCCACCCATGGCGAAGAATTTCCGCCCGAAAAGATGGAAGCCTTGATCCGCGGTATCGGCCGCATCCCGAGACAGCGGACCACCCTTTACACGCCCGCGCCGACGGACCGGAAGGACGCGTCCTTCGGCGCCGATGCGCTGGCACCGCTTTCCCTGCCGCCCGCAACCCGTTTCGAGCGGCGGGACCGGAAGGGTGACGATCTGATTCGTCCGGGCCTCGATGCCAGCGCCTGGCAGGCGTCTGAATTGCCTGAATCAAACTAAAAATACCAACCCTCACACTGAGCGAAGTCCGCTAAAGCGCCTGCTTGACGTTCGGCATGACTTCCTCGGCAAACATGTTCATCGTGTCTTCAACCTGATTGTGCGGCATGCCGACCCAATGAACGCCGAGCACCATCCGGTTCACGCCGAGCCGTTTCTTGTAACCGACGATTTGTTCGGTCACCTCGTCCGGCGACCCGAACAGGAAACGGTCGCGGGTTAGCTCTTCGAAATCGAGCGACAGGTCGTCGTCGCCTTCGGGCATCGCCTTGTCCTGGCCCCACTCGTGATAGACCTTGTATTTGGCTTCGAGATAGGGCCGGGCGAGACGCGTCGCCTCTTCCTTCGTCTTGGCGACAAAAATTTCGCGCATTAACGGCAGCTCCTTCGGAAAGGGTTTGCCGTATTCGTCGAGCGCCTTCTTGTAGACGTCGAGCTGACGTTCGATGGTGTCCATGCGCTGATGCGGGTTGATGAACCACGTATCCGCGAGCTTGGCGGCGCGGCGCACCGCGCCATCGGCGTTGGCGCCGAACCAGATCGGCGGCAGCGGCTTCTGCAGGGGTTTGAGCGAGAGCGTGCAATCGACCAGATCGAAATGCGAGCCCTTCATATTGACGTTCTCTTCGGTCCACAGCCGTTTGATCGCTTCGAGATTTTCGACCAGCCGCGGCACCCGGTCCTTCACTGTCGTGCCCATGCCGAGGAATTCGACATCGCGATAGCCGAGACCCGCGCCGAACACCAGCCGGCCCTCCGACATCACGTCGATCGTCGCCAACTGCTCCGCCATGTCGAGCGGCTTGTGCAGCGACAGCAGGATGATGCCGGTGACGAGCCGCATGGACGGCGCCTCCACCATCGCCCGCGACAAGAAGGGCGGGAGCTGAAACTGCGTAAGCGGATAGCCGGCGTAATGCATGCCGCTGATCAAATCGGCAAATCCCAGCTTTTCGGCCAGCCGCACCTGCGCCATCAATTCCTTGAACCGCACCACCATGTCGTCGCCCTGGTGATATTGCCCGCGCACAAAAAATCCATAGTCCATTGCTTGATTCCCTTCGAAAGTATTTCGTTTTGCCCGATGTGCTTTCGCTCTTGCAGGCTGTCGACTGATTTAACAGGCGGTACGGCCGCATCCTTCGTCAGGCTCAGGATAAGGCCAAAAACATAGCCTCACCCTGAGCCTGACGAAGGGCGAGGCGGCATGCAGTGCCGCTATCCGCATTCTGTCAAAGCCCCTGTTCCACCTTCGGTATCACGTCTTCGCCGAACATCTGCATCTGCTCCAGCACCAATTCCTGCGGCATGCCTACCCAGTGGAAATTGATCACCATATGGTTGACCCCGAGACGGCGGCCGTAGCGGATGATCTCATCGGCGATCTGCTCCGCCGGGCCCAGCAGGAACCGGTCCTCATGCAGTTCTTCCAGCGCCAGCGACAGATCGTTGTCGCCCTCGGGCATCGCCTTGTCCTGCCCCCATTGGTGATAGATTCTATATTTTTCGGCGAGGAACGGTCCGCACTGGCGCATGGCATCCTCGCGGGTCGGCGCGATAAACACCTCGCGCGCCAGCGGCAACTCGGATGGAAACGGTTTGTCCGCCGCGTCGAGCGCACGGCGATAGAGGTCGAGCTGACGCTCGATCGTTTCCATCTTCTGATGCGGATTGATGAACCAGGAATCGCCCAGCTCCGCCGCGCGGCGAATCGCCCCGTCCGCATTGGCGCCGATCCAGATTGGCGGATGCGGCTTCTGCGCCGGTTTAAGCGAGACGCGCACGCGGTCGAGTTCGAAATGCGACCCTTTCATGCTGACTTCGTCCTCGGTCCACAGCCGCTTGATCGCCTCCAGGTTTTCGATGAAGCGCGGCACGCGATCCTTCTGTGTCGTGCCGAACGCCTTGAACTCCACCTCGCGGTAGCCGAGGCCTGCACCGAAGATCAACTTGCCGCCGGACATCACATCGAGCGTCGCCAGCTGTTCGGCGATGTCGAGCGGCTTGTGCATCGACAACAGCACGATGCCGGTGAGCAACCGCAAACCCGGCGCCTCGGCCATCACCCGGGCGAGGAACGGGACCTGCTGAAATTCCTGCAGTGGGTAGCCGGCCAGATGCTGGCTCTTCATCAAACTATCGAATCCCAGCGTATCGGCGAGCCGCGCCTGCGCCAACTGGTCCTCGCAGCGCGCCACCATGTCGTCGCCCTGCGGATACTGGGTGCGCATGCCGAGGCAGTATTTCATTTTTCCGGTGCTGGGCATTCGCCGCTCTCCCCTGAAATATTCCGCATCAAATGCCTTGCCGGACCAGCGGCAGCACTTCTTCCGCGAACCGGTGCATCGCCTCCAGCGTCATGCTCTGCGGCATGCCGGGCCATTGCAGGCACAGCGGCATGTGATTGACGCCAAAGGCGCGATGAAACTTGATGATCTCCTCGGCCACCTGTTCCGGCGATCCCAGTACGAAGCGGTCTTCGAGGAGGTCATTGAATTCCTGCCCCAGATCGTTGTCGCCTTCCGGCATGACCTTGTCCTGGCCCCATTGGTGATAGGCCTGGTATTTGAGGCCGAGATAAGGTCGCACCATCTCAATCGCCTCTTCGCGGGAATTTGCGACGAAGGTTTCACGCCGGAACGGTATTTCCGTCGGATAGGGTTTGCCCAGCCGGTCGAGCTCGCGCTTGTACATATCGACCTGGCGCTGCAGCGTGTCGAAGCGGTGGTGCGCGCTGATATACCAGCAGTCCCCCAGGCGCGCTGCCCGCTTGATCGCCACGTCGGCATTGGCGCCGATCCAGATTGGCGGCCGCGGCTTCTGCACCAGCGGCACCGAGAGCCGCGCTTCATCCAATTCGAAATGCGAGCCCTTCATCGTTACGGGACCGCCGGCGAAGAGTTGTTTCATCGCCTCGAGATTTTCCTCGAAGCGCTTGGCGCCCTGCCCCTTGGGCACGCCGAACGCCTTGTATTCCACATCGCGATAGCCAAGGCCGCAGCCGAACACCACCTTGCCGCCGCTCATCAGGTCGAGCGTCGCAATCTGCTCGGCAATGTCGAGCGGCTTGTGCAGGGTCAGCAGATTGATGCCTGTTACCAGTCGCAGGCTGGGCGCTTCAGCCGTAATGCGGCAAAGCATGGGAATCTGCTGAAATTCGTAAAACGGGTCGCTGCTGAAATGCTGTCCCTTGACGAAGGAGACATAGCCCAGCTTCTCGGCAAGCCGCGCCTGTTCCATCAGTTCGGCGAATCGCGCCGGAATATCCTCGTCCCGCCGGTATTGCGCGCGCGTCATGATGCCGAAATCGAACGTCGCCATTACTTCCTCCCTGCCGCCGGCCGCATCGTCCCGCGCCTCACTGGCCCTGGCGTACCTTCGGGAACACCTCGGTCGCGATCAGCTCGAGGGTTTCCAGGGTCTGGCTCTGCGGCAGGCCGGTTCCCTGTACGCTCATGATCATGTGGTTCACACCGAGCACCCAGTGATAATGCAGCATCTCCTCGGCGACCTCGTCGGGCGATCCGACGATGAACCGCCCCTTGGCGAGTTCCGCATAGCGCATGCTGATATCGTTATCGCCTTCCGGCATGACCTTGTCCTGCCCCCATTCCTCGTAGGCCTCGTACATGCTCTTCAGCGCTGGACCGGCGATGCGCACGGCTTCCTCGTGGGTCGGCGCGCAGAACACCTCGCGGCGGATCGGGAACTCCGCGGGGAAGGGCTTGCCCACCTCGTCGAGCGTGCGTTTGTAGAGGACGAGTTGACGTTCGAGCGTATCGAGCCGCTGATGCGGATTGACATACCAGCAGTCGCCGAGCCGGGCCGCCCGTTCGATCGCCGGGTCGGCGTTGGCGCCGATCCAGATCGGCGGATGCGGCTTCTGCACCAGCGGTACCGAGATGCGGGCGCCGTCGAGCTCGAAATGCGAGCCGGTCATGGTCACCGGCTCGCCGGTCCACAATTGCTTCACCGCGTCGAGATTTTCCTCGAAGCGCTTGCGGCCGGCGCCGCGCGGCACGCCGAACCCCTTGTACTCCACGTCCCGGTATCCCAGCGCGCAGCCGAAAATCATGCGGCCGCCGGACATCAAATCCATGGTGGCGAACTGTTCGGCGATATCGAGCGGTTTCTGCAGGGCGAGCAGGACGATGCCCGCGTTGAGCCGCAGGCTCGGCGCCTCCGCCATGACGCGGCTGAGATAGGGCAGCTGCATCATCTCGTGCATCGGATAGGTCGAATAATGCGAGCCCTTGGTGATGGAATCGTAGCCCAGCTTCTCCATCAGCCGGGCCTGTTCCATCAGCTCGCCGAAGCGCGCGCGCATGTCTTCGCCCTGCGGGAAGACGCCGCGTTGCATGACGCCGAATTGCATACTGGTCATCCTGTCATCGCCCCGCCATCAGCCCTGCCGAACTTTCGGAAAGACTTCCTCCGCCAGCGTATTGATAACATCCAGCACCATGCTTTGCGGCATGCCCGGCCATTGCACGCTCATGATCAAATGGTTGATGCCGGTCTTGTTGTTCAGGTCGATCATCTGTTCCGCCACTTCGTCGGGCGAGCCGATGAGAAAGCGGTCACGCACAAGATCGTCGAAATCGAGACCAAGGTCGTCGTCGCCTTTCGGCATCGCCTTGTCCTGTCCCCATTCGTGATAGGCGGCATACTTCTTTTGCAGGAACGGCTTACACAACTCCATCGCCTTTTCCCTGGATTCGGCCACGAAGACTTCACGCCGCGCCGGGAATTCGTCGGGGAAGGGCTTGCCGCAGGCGTCCAACGCGCGCCGGTAGAGTTCGGTCTGGCGGATAATCGTGTCGATCCGGTTATGCGGATTGACATACCAGCAATCGCCGAGCCGCGCGGCCCGTTCGATGGCCGGGTCCGCATTGGCGCCAATCCAGATCGGCGGATGCGGTTTCTGTAAGGGTTTGAGGCTGCACGACGCGCCCTTGAGTTCGAAATGCGAGGCCTTCATATCGACCGAGTCTTCGGTCCACAACCGCTTGATCGCCTCCAGGTTCTCTTCAAATCTGAGGACGCGTTCCTTCTGCGAGGTGCCGAAGGCGAGGAACTCGACCTCGCGGTAGCCGAGGGCCGCGCCGAAAATAACCTTGCCGCCGCTCAGGACGTCGACCGTTGCCAGGCATTCGGCCACGTCCAGCGGTTTCGGCAGCGACAGCAGGATGATGCCGAAATTGATCCGCATGTCCGGCGCTTCCGCCATGATCCGCGACAGAAACGGCATTTGCTGGAAATCCTGAAACGGCGCCGAGCTGTAATGCATGCCGTTGGTAAGGCTTGCGTAACCGAGTTTGTTGGCGGTGCGCGCCTGTTCCTTCAATTCAGCGAAGCGCTGATGCATGTCATCTTCGGCGGGAAACTGCGCGCGCATCATGAGGCCGAACTGCATATCCGCCATTTTATCCTCCCCCGTGGAATTGGTAACACCGCTTGGTTTCACGTGGCCGCGGCGGCAGACCGCCGTGACGGGCCGGATCCGGCCATCGCCACAATAACCGTTTCCCGCACGCGCTGTCATGCCGCCAAGCGCGATTTCCACGCCGAACCTTGCCAAAAGGGCCGGGCCACCTCATCTATTTTCGGAAACAAGCGGATGCATGATGCGAATCCTGCTGATAGAAGACGATCGCGAAGCCGCCGGTTTCCTGACCAAGGGTCTCCAGGAAGCGGGCTACGTGGTCGATCATGCGGCCACCGGGCCGGATGGGCTGCATCTGGCGACCACCGAATCCTATGCGGCTATGATCGTCGACCGCATGTTGCCCGGAATGGACGGGCTAAATCTGATCGGTTTGCTGCGCAAGGAAGCCATCGACACGCCGGTTTTGATCCTGAGCGCAATGGACAAGGTGGATGACCGTGTCGATGGCTTGCGGGCCGGCGGCGACGACTACCTGACAAAGCCCTATGTGTTTTCCGAATTGCAGGCGCGGCTCGAAGCCTTGCTGCGCCGCGGCCAGGCAGCACCACTCCCGGACACCCACCTTCGGGTTGGCGGCCTCGAGATGAACCTGCTGACACGCCAGGTAACGCGCGATGGCCGATCCATCGACCTGCTGCCGCGGGAATTTCAAATTCTCGAGTTCCTGATGCGCCATTCCGGTCAGGTCGTCACCCGCACAATGCTGCTGGAGACCGTCTGGAACTACCATTTCGACCCGAAAACCGGCGTCATCGACGTGCAAATCAGCCGGTTGCGGCAAAAACTCGATAAGGATTTCGAGCAACCCTTGCTGCATACGGTGCGCGGCGCAGGATATTGTCTCCGTGAAGCCGGCTAATCTGCTGCACACCTCGACGTTCCGCTACGCCGTCATTTATATGGCGGTGTTCGCCCTTTCCGTGTGCGGCGTGCTCGCCTTCCTCTATTGGAATACGGTTGCCGTCATCGATGCCCAGGGCGACGACACGATCGAGGCCGAAATCATCGGCTTGGCGGAACAATACAAGGCACGCGATTTGGCCGGACTTGCGGAGGTTATTCGCAATCGCAGCGCGGGCGACAGCGGCCGCCGCAACCTCTACCTCCTGACCACGCCCTTCTATACGCCGCTTGCCGGGAACCTGACCCAATGGCCGGCAGAAGCGCAGGGTGATCCCCGCTGGATCGATTTTCGCTTCGGTCAGGCAAGCCATCCCGGCGCGCGCCCGCAAATTGCGCGCGCCCGCACCTTCCTTCTCCCCGGCGGCTATCATTTGCTGGTCGGCCGCGACCTGACTGAACGGACCGCGTTCCGCAAGAGCATCACCGAGACGCTGGTCTGGGCACTGCTGCTGACCGTCCTCCTCGGGCTTGGCGGCGGATATCTACTCAGCCGGAACTTCCTGCGCCGGATCGATGCGATTGGCGACAGCAGCCGGGCGATCCTGCATGGCGACCTGTCCCAGCGCATGCCGCTGACGGGTACCGACGACGAATTCGACCGGCTTGCCGACAACCTCAACGAAATGCTCGACCAGATCGAACGGCTGATGGACGGCATGCGCGGCGTCGCCGACAACATCGCCCATGATTTACGGAGTCCGATTTCACGCCTCCGCGGCCGGCTCGAGATGACGCTGCGCGCGGCGCCCGATCCGGTGCGGTATCGTGAAACGCTGGAAAAAACCATCGAAGAGACGGATGGCATTCTCGAGACATTCAATTCCCTGCTCGCCATCGCGCTGGCGGAGTCGGGCGCGCTCAAAGACGGCTTCGAAACCCTCGACCTCGGCGCGCTCGCCCGCGACGCAGCCGAACTGTACGACGCGGCGGCGGAGCAACGCGGACAACACCTCACCACCGAGATCGACGAGGGGTGCTTGGTGCGCGGCGACCGCAATCTGTTATCGCAGGCCATCAGTAACCTATTGGACAACGCACTGACCCATACGCCCGACGATGGCGCGATCGCCATAGCCGTCGCCCAAGGCGTCGAGGGGCCGGCACTGACCGTCGCGGACAACGGGCCCGGAATTCCAGAAGCCGACCGCGACCGGGTGCTGCACCGTTTTGCACGGCTCGACGCGAGCCGCAGCACACCGGGCAGCGGGCTCGGCCTGAGCCAGGTCGCTGCGACGGCACGGTTGCACGAAGCCGCGCTCCGCCTCGCCGACAACCAACCGGGCCTCCGGGTTTCTCTCACTTTTCAGCGGCCCGCCAACATCTGACGGGCCTCCCAGAACTTGATTAACGACCTTTGATCAATGCGTTATAAAATTTAACAATATATTTATGTTATTAATATTATTAATCGTTAATGTAGTGTTATTTAATTTACTGTGCCAGTTATTTCCTGTTGAATTCATATAGCGCCGATTTGAGGGGTCAGATTGCGGGCGCTTAAAA
>CAYYBI010000046.1:0-3367 GCA_964469835.1 uncultured Rhodospirillaceae bacterium | reverse complement strand
TCCATTTGGCGGCAAAGAATCGAGGAGATGACGAGGAGATCCTCGACAACAACGTCACGACGACCAGGCGCTTGATCGCAGCGCTCGCGGCCGCAGATAGCACGGCCCATGTCGTGCTGGCGTCTTCCACACAACGTGATCGTGATAATGCGTACGGGCGATCCAAACGTCTTTGTGAGGAAGCGCTGCGCGATTGGGCATCCCGATCCCGAGGGTCGGTGACATGTTTCGCGATCATCGGTCCGACGCTGGGCGGTGCGCTGACCGAGTTCCTGAGCTGGCGCTGGGTGTTCTACGTCAACATTCCGCTCGGCGCCGCGGCGCTGGTCGTACTCGCAATCTTCCTGCCGGAGACCAAGCGGGATACGGCGCAGCGTTTCGACTGGACCGGCTTCCTGATGCTGACCATCGCGCTGATCTCGATGCAGCTCATGCTCGACCGGGGCAACCGGCAGGACTGGTTCGATTCGACCGAGATCATCATCGAGGCCTGCCTCGCCGGCACATTCCTGTACCTGTTCGTGATCCACATCATCACCGCGCGCCAACCGTTCGTCGATCCGCGCATCTTCCTCAACCGCAACCTGTCGATCGCGCTGCTGCTGACGACGCTGCACGGAGTCACGCTGGTCGGGCTGACCGGGCTTTTGCCGCCGTTCCTGCAGAATTTGATGGGTATGCCGGTGATCATCGTCGGATTGATCATGGCGCCGCGCGGCATCACGACCGCGATCATGGCAACGGTGTCGGGCCGGTTGCTGTCCCGGGTCGATCCGCGTCCGATCATCGCCGTGGGGATGGCGCTGCTCGCGCTGTCCATGTGGATGCTGGCGCAGTTCACGCCGGAGACCGGGGTCTTCTATTTCATCGTCGCCATCGCCATTCAAGGCGTCGGTTTCGGCATGTTCTTCGTCCCCATCAACACCGCCGCGTTCAGCACGCTGCCGGCGCATTTCCGGGGCGACGCTACCGCCTTCATGAGCCTGCTGCGCAAGATCGGCAGCAGCGTCGGCGTCTCGATCCTGATCGGCCAGCTGGTCCGCAGCGCGCAGTCGAACCACGCGATCCTGTCGCAGAACCTGACCCCGTACAGCGAGACCCTGCGCCACCAGCCCCTGCCCGACATGTGGAACCTGGACGAGTTGGCCGGGCTCGCCGCGCTCGACAAGGAAGTGATCTATCAGGCGCAGTTCCTGGCCTATCTGCACGATTTCGAATGGCTGACCGCCTTTATCGTGGTGCTGATCCCGTTCGTCTTCCTGCTGGAAAACCCTTTCAAGGGGAAAGCGCCCAAGCGCTGAACGGAGAAATTTCATCGCGCCGCGCCGGAGACGTGCGGGGCGCGAACAATCAGTCCAGCTCTTGGCGAACGATCGCGGCCCCGGCCGCCAGCGCCTTGATCTTACCGAAGGCCGAATCCCGTGGCAGGTATTTCAGCCCGCAGTCGGGCGCGACGATGATCCGCTCGGCCGGACAATGCGGCAAGGCCCGGCGGATACGGCCGGCTACCGTTTCCGGTGTTTCGACGTCATGGGTCGAAAGATCGAGCACGCCGAGAATAATTTTCTTATTCGACAGCGACTCCAGCACCGAGCAATCGAGGCTCGACTGCGCCGTCTCGATCGAGATGCCGTGTGCGGAGCAGCCGGCCAATTCGGGCAGGAAGGAATAGCCCTCCGGCCGTTCGTGAATGACCGCCGCATAGCCGAAACAAATATGCACCGCAGTCTCGCCCTCGACACCGTCGAGCGCCCGGTTTAGCGCCTCGAGCCCGTATTCGCGGGCCTTCTCCGGCCGCGCCTGCATGTAGGGTTCGTCGATCTGGACCACGTCCGCACCGGCGGCGAACAGATCCTGGATCTCCTCATTCACCGCGGCGGCATAGTCCAGGGAAGCCTCGAACTCGTCCGTGTAGAAATCGTTCTGCGCCTGCTGGGTCATGGTGAAGGGCCCCGGCACGGTCATCTTGATCCGGCGGTCCGTATGGGCGCGCAGGAACACAACGTCCTCGACTTCGACCGGCCCCTTGCGGCGGATCTTGCCGACGATGCGGGGCACCGGATTGGGATGGCCGCTGCGGTCGAGCGCCGTGCCCGGATTGTCGATATCGATCCCGTCGAGCCCGGTCGCGAAGCGGTTCGAATAACTCTCGCGGCGAATCTCCCCATCGGTGATGATGTCCAGCCCAGCTTCTTCCTGTTCGCGGATCGCCACCAGCGTCGCGTCGTCCTGCGCCTGCTTGAGCCATTTCGGATCGACGCGCCAGAGTTCACGCGCGCGGGTCCGCGGCGGAAACCGCCCTGCCAGCTTTTCCCGATCGATAAGCCAATCCGGCTGGGCGTAGGAACCAACCAGCGAGGTTGGTAGTAGGGTGTGTCCGGATTTGCTCATTTGGCGCTCCATGATTTTCATGACGGTACACCGCAGCCCTCGGCACGCCAAACAATCGCGTGGGGTTGTCCCGGAATAATTCCGCCAATACGGCGATTTCTGCCACGGCATGGCCGTGCTAAACACTCGGTTCGCACAGACTGAATTCAAAAGCACGGCGGGCTTGAGCAATGTATATCGATGGAGAGTGGGTCCGCGCCGCGGGCGGCGGGACCTTCGACGTGACCAACCCGGCCACGGGAGAGAAGATCGGCGAGGTCGCGGATGGCGGCGCCGAAGACGCACGCCGGGCGATCGCCGCCGCGGAACGGAGCTTCCCGGCCTGGTCGGGCCAGACCGCCTATGACCGCTCGCGCGCGCTCTACCGCGCCCATCAGATCATGATGGAGCGCAAGGAAGAGCTGGCGCGGACCATGACCACGGAACAGGGCAAGCCGTTGCGCGCCGCGCTCAACGAGGTCCAGTACGGGGCCGACTTCCTGCTGTGGTACGCCGAAGAGGCAAAACGCGTCTATGGCGAGACCATCCCCGCCCCGCGCGGCGACCAGCGGTTCCTGGTGCTGCATCAGCCGGTCGGCGTGGTCGCGGCAATCACGCCGTGGAACTATCCGGTCTCGATGCTGACGCGCAAGATCGCGCCGGCGCTCGCCGCCGGCTGCACGATCGTCCTGAAGCCCGCCGAGGCGACGCCACTCTGCGCGGTCGAGATGTTCAAGGTGCTGCACGACGCCGACCTGCCGGCGGGCGTGGTCAATCTGGTCACGGCAAAGGACCCGGCGCCGATCGGCGAGGAATTCCTCACCAATCCGGCGGTGCGCAAGCTGACCTTCACCGGTTCGACCGGCGTCGGTAAGGCGCTGGCGCGGGGCGCCGCGGAGCAGATGAAACGGGTGTCGCTGGAACTCGGCGGCCATGCGCCGTTTCTGGTGTTCGACGACGCCAACCCGCAATACGCCGCCAAGGGCGCGGCGCTGGT
>CAYYBI010000045.1:0-7103 GCA_964469835.1 uncultured Rhodospirillaceae bacterium | reverse complement strand
GACGTTGGTTCGCCATTCTCCGGTCAGGCCATACCTGTGGCATCGCGGATATTTACTTACCCGCCGTTTCTGGAAGTTTTTTAACTCGTTTCCGCAACGCTGCGGTCAGAGTCTGGATCTTGCCGCCATTGTTGCCGATGTAGGTCGTGAATTCATCACGCTGTGCGAGCACCATGCTGATGCCTTCGACACGCACATCCAAAATTTTGTACTTTTCTCCGACGTCTCGGACCTGAAAATCAACTCGCAGCGGCTGCCGGCCATCTCCCGTCAAAATATGCGTGACCACCATGCTATCCCGTGCGCGTGGCTTCTTTAGCACCTTCTGGATGGTAAGCGTTTCACCGGAATAGCGACTGAATTGAGCGGCGTAAAAGTTGACGATGTAATCTTCGAATACCTTGACGAATTCATCGACCGCCTCTGGGGGCGATGTTCGGCGATATTTACCGAGAACGAACCGGCCAATTCGTTTGACGGCGAAGCCTTCGCGCAGGAGTGAACTCAGTCGTTCCTTGCGAAATTCGAATGGCAAATTCTTGTCAGCCAGATAGCTGATCGTTCGTTTTCCAAGGTCATCGACGAATGCACGGGGACTGTCATGCGCCGTTTGAGCGACAGCCGCGAATGCGCCGACTGCGAGGCAGACCATCGTCAGGCCGAGCAGCCTAACGTGTTTGCGGGTACCAGACATTGAGCCGGATTTTTCTGTCACGAAATTCACCCTTGTTGCCCATTCGGTATTTCACCCAGATACCGCGATACCAATGCAAACTGCCCGCATTGGAACGGAATTGCAAGAATCCGGGCTGGCGATCCCACGACGATGCCTTGTCATGCATTTGATGAGTTCTTCCTATGAACGTCGGCAAACCGCATTCAACACGTCATGAGCTTGGCGTTGCAGCGCGATGCAACGCTAAGGGTGAAAATAGAATCTGATGTCGCTCCGTCGCGCAAGAGCAAAGGGCGTGCGGCGCCCGCTATTCGCGTGTGACTCGCATTTGGATCGGCCCGTGCGCCCGGCTGTGAATGAGTTGATCAACATATGGATTGTCGGACGAGTCCGCGTCCGAATTGCGTCCCGCCCAAATGATGCGCCCCTCATGCAACATGGCGATCCGGTCAGAAATTTGTTTGGCGCCGGTCATGTCGCTTGTGATCGACACCGCGGTGGCCCCGAGCTTATTCACACAATTAGAAATCAGTCGTCCGATAACGTTCGTCATTATCGGATCGAGGCCCGCCGTTGGTTCATCAAGGAATAGAATTTCCGGTTCCGTAAATATTGCCCGCGCAATTCCCACGCGTTTTTGCATGCCGCCTGATAATTCATGGGGAACCAAATCGACAATTTCCGGCGCCAATCCGACGGTGTTGAGCGTTTCGGCGGCTTTCTCCCGTGCCTCCCGTCGGCCCAAGACGCCTTGCTGTATCCATTTAAACGCGATGTTTTCCCAAACGGTGAGGCTGTCAAACAATCCGGAGTATTGAAACAACACGCCAAATCGGCCGATAAAGCGCATCCGTTCGTCGCCGTCGTATTGAGTCGTTTCAGCACCGTCAATCTGGATGCTACCGGAGTCGGGAGTTTGTAGCCCGAGGATGCATTTAAGCAAAAGGCTTTTGCCGCAGCCGGAAGTGCCGATCAACACCAGCGATTCGCCATCGCGAATGTCGAGATCCACCCCGCGCAGAACATGATTGTCGCCAAAGCTCTTGCTGACATTACGAAGAATGATTTTTGCGGGCGATGTATCGGACATATGGTTCCGTGGCGTCGTTTGACGGACCCTAACTGCGAACCGCCATGGAAGGCAATATGGAGGTCGCGCGAAACGCCGCATCGTGCGTTGCAAGGCGGGTGGGTTCGGCGACGCTCAGGTCGCGCCGGGGCACGTCGCCGGGATTTCGATAATCAAAGGGCCGGCATTTGAAAGCCGGCCCAGTGCGTGGTTCCTTGACTTTTTGTCCGGATCCGTAGGGTTGATCGTTAGGTCATTCCGGTTCGTCGAAGCGCTGTGCTTGGGCTACGATTTCCGCCGTTCCGGCGGAACCGGATACCAAGCTCGACGTTACGATACCGTCCTCCATCTCGGCCGATACCGTGTTGGCCGCAGCCATCAGCGCCAGTGCCGAAATTGCGGCGAGAAGGGCATTAAAGCGAATCGAATACATGATCGCATGCTCCTGTATGGTGTACGATGGCTAAATATTAATATCGCTATCTTTTTGAGTCATTTAACGCTTCGTCAAATAAGAGTGAGGTTTGAATATTGAAATATTTCAATCCTCTAATTTCTTGCAGGTAAAATGATATGTAAAATTGGTATTTAGGTATTCAATATTGCGTATCAGAATAGGTAGACCGTCCCCTGATCAAATGATGATCGCGCCAACGTGTAGTCCGCGTGCGCCATTTGTGATGGGGCGCCAGCGCGCAGATAAGATGTACTCCTGATCCAACCGGACGGTGCCAGATTCAGATGCCGGCGCGGCCTTCGCGTTTGGTGCCGTAAGCGACCGGTGTGGTGTAGTCCGGATTTTCGTGCAGCGCCCAGTACATTTCGGTCAGTCGCTTGGTCACTGGGCCTGGGGTCCCAGCACCGATGGCGTGGCCGTCAACGGCGCGAACGGGCATAACGCCGCCGGCGGTCGAGGTCATGAAAACTTCGTCAGCAGTGCGAAGGGCGTCCGCGGTAAACGGTTGCAAGGCACCCTCCACATTCAGCTCATCGCATAGCTCGAGGACAGTCTGTCGCGTAATGCCCTCGAGAACACCGGATGCAGGTGAAACAAGTTGTCCGCCGAACAGGGCGAATACGTTCCACCCTCTTCCTTCGGTGACGTTACCGTCCTGGTCTAAAAGCACCGCATATTTTGCGCCGCGGTCATACGCTTCGAAAAGCGCGTTGCAAAAGTCCAGCCGGCCGAAATTCTTGACGGTCGGATCCACGGAATGTTCCGAAATTCGGACCACGTCGGAGACGACGATGTCGCACCCGGTGCGCAATTCATCGTCGCTGACTACCATATAGTAGGGGACGGCCCAGGCCATGAGCCGATTGGCGCAGGTTCTCAAATCCTTGGACTCGTCGGTCGGCGAGCCGCGGGTGGCGATTACATACACCATCGCGTCCCGCAGCCCGGAACGGCGAACGCATTCGTGCAAAATATCAATTGTTTGCTGGCGGTCATATATAAGCGTGTCGAAGCGCCGTTCGCGGACCGATCGGTCCCAGCGGTTCATGTGGTCTTCCTGGCGGAAAAATTTACCATTCCGGACATGGAGGGCGTCGTAACACATGTCCGAGAGTTGGAATCCGAGATCGGTCACCGGCAAACGAATCTCGGTGTGCGGCATGAAGTAGCCCTCGAGGAATCCGATACCGTTTTGGTTGGAATTCGGGGTCATTGTCCAAATCTCATTTGCGTGATCGGCAATGTCCAGTATGGGGGCGATTTCTTCATGCGGCCACCCACATTCGTTTACGGCGTTGGCGGTGCCGGCCACCGGACCATCTGGGTGCAGCGGAACAGTCCGATCAGTTTGTCCGAATCGACGGCGGTGACCTTGGCGTCCCAGACGTGGGTCGACCGGCCGATATGCATTGGTATGCGATGCATTCGATTGTGCCGTCGCGCGCGGTCCCCAGGAAATTGCTCTTCAACTCGACCGTGGTAAATCCGGTCGCGCCGTCCGGAAGATTGGCGTAGCTGCCGAAGCCGCACGTGGTATCCGCGAGCGCAATGACCGTGGCCGCATGCAGGAACCCGTTGGGCGCCAGCAGGTCCGGCCTGATCGTCAGGCAGCTGCGGAATTCGCTCGGATCGGCTTCGACCATCGTGATGCCAAGAAGGCCGGGTAATCGGCCGTCGCTTTGGGCGTTCCAGTATGCCGGGTCGGTTGCATCGGATGTCACGGTCAATTCTCCCGAGGATTTATATTTCGTCCCTATAGGCCATGTGGGCCGGTCGGTAAATTGCAGCCGGCTAAGTTGCGCCGCCGTGCGGTGGGGCGCCGCGCTGGGGGTGCCCGCCCGGTGCGTTAATGCTTCCTAAATCTTCTGGACATCATATGAAGGCATGCGTGAATTTGCCTTGTTTGTCGGGTTGATGCTTGCCGGCGCAATTGCCGGCATTTCCTATGCTTACCTGTCGGAGGGCCCGCTGCCGCAGGAAGCTGCGGCGGTGGCGAAGGCGCCGGAAACGGCGGCCAAAAGAAAACGCAGAGCCGCTCGATCGAGATCCAGAAAGAAAAGACAGCAGGTCAGCCGGGCGCAGCGCCGCGCGACAGCGCGGAAATTGCGGACGGGCGCCGAGCAGTTCTTCACGCGACTCGATACGCTTGGATGTTCGCTCGATCCCGCGAACAGCGATTTGATCGTGGATGGGGCGCGGTATTCGATGTCCTATCTTCTTGTCGATGGATCGCAGAAAACGCTCGAAATGTCCGGCGCCGAATACAAGGCATTCGGGTTGCAGCCGTCTCGGGAACTGAATCTCTATGAACTGGAATGCACCAAGCAAGGCCGGTTCTACAAAGTCGAGAAATCCTTCGTGCGTGTTCACGAACAGCGGTCGCTTGCGGCGAAGCAGGACGGTAAGAAGGTGTCGATTGAGCTTGATCGGACCATCCTGATCGGGCCGGATGCGGCGGGCGTCTGGGTGATCCACGAAATCGCCGGCAAGGGCACCATTCGCCCGTAACGGATATCTCCAGAACATTTTCGGCGCGGTAGCGCCCGCCGAGGCGGGGTCGCACCGATTTCGCACCGCATTCAGTCGCCAGAACCGCCAAAATTTGCTACATAGAAACCCACGCTGAGAGAAACATGCGCGGCGGACGATTTGCCCCCGTGGGTAGGAAGTAAGGCTTCTCATCGCGCCGCAATGCGGGCGTTTTCTCGGCAGCTCCGATCAAATTTGGTGATAAATCTCGCAAAGCACTCCGGTGCCGGCACTGCCGGGCGGCTGGGGCAGGATCCGCAAATCATGGCGAAGGCAGGCTCCAGGACCACCTCGGCGGCGCGCCGGAAACCGGCAAATCGGGATAGCGGCGGCGCGGCGTTCGACGACGCGTTCATTAAGGCGGTGACCAAGGATTTTCGCGCCCATGGCCTGCGCGCCATCACGGCGGTTCGTGAGGAAGATCCGACCACGTATATGAAACTGTGCGCTTCCATTCTCACGAAATCGGCCGCGGCCGAACCGGATCCGCTTGAAAGCCTCTCGGATGACCAACTCATCGAACACGCGCGGGAGCTTGCGGCGGCGCTCGGCGTTGCGGCTCATTCGGGCTCTGACGGTTCTTCAAAGCCGGAGGGATAGGAACAGGCTCGGCCGCTATCGGCCGTATCCGCAGCAAAAAGCGTTTCACGACGCAGGGAATGCCTATCGCGAGCGGTTGTTCATGGCCGGCAACCAGTTGGGCAAGACCCTGGCCGGCGGTTTTGAATTCGCGATGCATCTATCGGGGCGGTATCCCGATTGGTGGGCGGGGCGGCGCTTTGAACGGCCGGTCCGGTTGTGGGCCGCGTCGGTCACGGGTGAAAGCACGCGCGACAATCCGCAACGCATTCTTCTCGGCCCGCCCGCGATCCGACGCGATTGGGGTACCGGCACGATCCCCGCCAACGCAATCGAGGACATCAAATTGGGCCGAACCCACGCCGATGCGGTGGACAGCATTGTTGTGCGCCACCGGTCCGGCGGCCTCTCCGTCCTTGGGTTTAAGGCCTATGGGATGGGCCGGGAGAAGTGGCAGGGCGAAACCTTGGACGGGGTCTGGTTCGACGAAGAGCCGCCGATTGATATTTATCTGGAGGGGCTGACGCGCACCAACGCGACGCGTGGATTCACCATTGTCACCTTCACGCCCTTATTGGGGATGAGCGACGTCGTCCGCCTGTTCCTGGAAGGACAGAATTCCACGTCCGGGGATTAGCCATAGCGCTATCCACGACCGGGCCGGAACGCCAAAAATTCGAAACTTGGAGAGCAATGCGATGAGTTGGAGTGTCAGGTTGATCGACAATAGCAATGTCACGGGCGCCGCGGCGAAGTGGGCCGGCGGACCGGGCGTCTTTTCGGCGACCGGGGTCTTCGCGGGTGCGACCGTCAAGCTGCAACAGTTGGGGCCCGATGGCGCCACATGGCTCGACGTCTCGGGCGGGAATGCGGACCTCACCGGACCGGGGCAAGGCGGCTTCGTGCTGCCGGAAGGTCAAGTCCGGGCGGCGGTGACCGGCGGTACGCCGTCCGGCCTGATCGCGGTGGCGACGCAAGTTGGCTAGGGTGCTCCGGTCCTTCGGCTTCGTCGGGCCAAACGCGCCGGCGAGCTTTCCGTGTACGTTTCCGGTTTCCACGCCGGTTACCGTGTCGATCCTGGGAGGACTTCCGGCGGACTTCGCCCGCGCCGCCCGCTTCGACGGCATCAACGACCATTACGAAATTGCCGCGCCCGGCCCGGCCGGCGTTGCGGACGGCACTGGCTTCACCTGGTCGCGCTGGATCAAGCTAGAGGGCGGCGACGGCGCGCTGCAGACCCTGATGTGGATCGGCACGGGCGCGGCCTACGGCCTCAAGATCGAGCGCCTGGCCAGCAACCTGATCCAGGCGCAATGGCGCACCGCGGCCGGCGTGGTGATCGGCACGGTGGTCAGCACGTCGACGGTGACCGTGGCCAGCCGCTGGGTCCACTTGATGCTCGATATCTTGGGCACTTCGGCCGTGCTGCGGCTCGATTTCACGGACGAAAGCAACAATACGCCCGGCACCGCCGGCGACATCGACCTGACGAACAAGTGGACGATTGCCCGGTCGGACGACAGCCTCAAGCGCAATTATCTCAATGGCTGCATGGCCGAGGAATGGATCGTCGACGCCAGCCTGGGCCTCGGCAGCGACGACAAGGCCGAGCTGTTCTATGACAGCACCAACAGCAAGCCGCGCATCCTCGGATCCGACGGCAGCGGCCCGAGCGCCGACGTGCTGGTGTATCTGGCGAATGCGTTCGACAGCTTCCACATCAACAAGGCGGGAACCGACTTCACGCTCACTGGCGCGGTGGACGATTGTGCGGGGCCGGGGAACTACAGCCC
>CAYYBI010000044.1:0-10480 GCA_964469835.1 uncultured Rhodospirillaceae bacterium | reverse complement strand
GCCGCCGCCGCGGCGCCGGCCGGTATCGATAAACTGCTCGCGGCCGAAGGCGTGGCCTATGACATCAAGAACCATCGCGCGGCGCCGCCCAGTTTGCGAATTTGGGGCGGTGCGACGGTCGAACCTGCGGACATCAAGGCGCTGTTGCCCTGGTTGGATTGGGCGCTCGCCGAATTCACCCAATCGGCCGCGGCGTAAAGGATAACATCAATGGCGAAAGTCCTGATTTCCGACAAACTAAGCGCTGACGCCGTGACGGCATTCGAAGAACGCGGGGTCGAAGTGGATTTCAAACCGGGCTTGGAAGCCGCGGCCCTACTGGAATGCATCCACGAATATGACGGGCTTGCCATTCGCTCCGCGACCACCGTTACGCCCGAGGTGCTGGCACGGGCGGAACGGCTTAAGGTCATCGGCCGTGCCGGTATCGGCGTGGACAACATTGATATCCCTGCGGCGACCCAAAAGGGCATCGTGGTGATGAACACGCCCTTCGGCAACACCACCACGACCGCCGAACACGCCATCGCAATGATGATGGCGCTGGTTCGGCAAATCCCCGCAGCGAATGCGTCGACCCAGGCCGGGAAGTGGGAAAAGTCCCGTTTCATGGGCATGGAAGTGACGGGCAAGACGCTTGGATTGATCGGTGCGGGGAATGTCGGGTCCATTGTGGCCAACCGGGCCCACGGCCTGAAAATGAAGGTCATCGCGCACGATCCCTATCTGTCGCCGGAGCGCGCGATCGAAATGGGCGTGGAGAAGGTCGATCTGGACCGCCTATTTGCCCGGGCCGATATCATCACCGTTCATACGCCGCTGACCGATTCTACCCGCAATCTGCTTGACGCCGCGGCGTTCGCAAAAATGAAGCCGGGTGTCCGCATCGTGAACTGCGCCCGGGGCGGTATCGTCAACGAAGCCGACCTGCGCGCCGCGCTGGATAGCGGCCAGGTCGCGGGGGCGGCGGTGGACGTGTTCCTGGAAGAGCCGGCGAAGGACAACGTTCTGTTCGGACATGAAAACATCATAGCGACGCCGCATCTTGGCGCGGCCACGCAGGAGGCGCAGGAAATCGTCGCCGTACAGGTCGCCGAGCAGATGGCGGATTACCTGATGACTGGCGCGGTAACCAATGCGGTGAACATGCCGTCGATTTCCGCGGAAGATGCGCCCCGCTTGAAGCCCTATATGTCGCTGGCCGAGCAACTCGGCAGCTTCATCGGTCAACTCGCCGAGACCAGCCTCAAAACCGTGAACATTGAGTTTCAGGGCCATGTGGCCGAGCTCAATATTCGCCCTTTGGTGTCGGCAGTGCTGAACGGGCTGCTGCGACCGCAACTCGATGTCGTGAATATCGTGAGCGCGCCTTTGCTTGCACGCGACCGTGGTATCGACATCAGCGAGACGATCCATGAGACACCGGGTGACTATGAGACGCTGATTACGGTGACAGTCGTTACCGAACGGCGGTCGCGCTGTATCTCCGGCACCCTGTTCGGCGGTGACCGGCCGCGCATTGTCGAGATCAACCAATTTCCGATCGAGGCAGAGCTGGGCGAATTCATGCTCTATACGAGCAATAACGACAAACCGGGCGTCATCGGTCAGCTCGGTCAGACGCTTGGGGATGCGGGGGTAAACATCGCGACTTTCCATCTTGGCCGGAATGCGCCGGGTGAAGATGCGATAGCGCTGCTGCAAGTCGATCAGGCCTTGGACAAGGCGATGGTCGACCGCATCGCCGCGTTGCCGAATGTGACGCAGGCCAAGGCGCTGATTTTCTGAGGCGATGAGATGGTGCGTCTTACAGCGATACTAATATTGCTCACCGCGACGCCCGGATTTGCCGAGACGTGGCGGGCGGTGCCGGCCGAATTGCTAAAGGACGTCGAAAGCATCACCCGCGACGGCGAGACGGGATCGGTGAAGGTCCGGGCCGCGGGTCAGTATTACCGGCTTTCTATGGTCGATGGGAAACCCGTCCTGCAACGCACGTCGGCACCGGTTGCGGCACCGCGTCCGAACGATGCCATCCCGCATAGCCGCGTTGCCACGGGCGCCAACGACATCGTGCAGGCTTGGCTTGCCGGGGCGACGGGGCGTTATGCGCACGGCGTCCTTGGGGATGAAATCGAAGCCTCGGAACTTAAGGTGCGGACGCGGCAAGGCAAGCAATTGGTATTCACGCTGCGGGAAGATTCGGTCTTTGAGGATCTTGCGCCGCGCTTGACGGATATCGATGGCGACGGCCGCGACGAAATTCTGCTGGTTCGATCCCATGTGGAAGCCGGCGCCGCGGTGATGCTGCTGGGATTGCGCGGCGACCGGATCGTTCGCCTTGCGGAGTCGCCGGCGATCGGACTGTCCCATCGCTGGCTCAATCCGATCGGGGCGGCCGATTTCGATGGCGACGGGCGAATCGAAATCGCGGTCATCGAGACGCCGCACCTTGGCGGGCAATTGGTGCTGTACGAAATACAGGGCAGCCGGTTGCGCGAGATTGGCCGGTATGCGGGCTTTTCGACGCATGTTATTGGGTCCACGATACTCGACATGTTCGCCGTATTGGACGTGAATGGCGATGGCGTGGTCGATATTGTCCTGCCGGATCAAACGCGGCGAAAACTGCACGCGGTCAGCCTGAACAAAGGACGTCTTTCGATTATTGCAACGGTGAAGCTCTCCCGGCCGGTGACGATGTCGATTGTCGCAGCCGATTTGGACCGCAACGGCGAACCGGATATTGTTTTTGGCGACAAAGGCGGTTTTCTCAATGTAATTCAGCGGTAGTATGCACCGTTCAGCTATCCTCCGGCACCGCTTGCCGGAACTTTCAAGCCGGTTAGAGAGCCGGCGTTCCTCGAGAACAGGGCTTTGACGAACCAATGGTAACCTCCGCCGACAAGGCGCTCTTGCCCGATGGCTTGCACGACTCGCTGCCGCCCGCCGCGGGACACGAGGCCGCTGTGCACGAGGCGCTACTTGCGACCTTCGTGGCGCGCGGTTATGAGCGCGTGGATCCGCCGCTGGTCGAATTCGAGGACAGCTTGCTTGACGGAGCCGGCGATTCGGTAGCCTTGTCGACATTTCGGCTGATGGATCCCGTCAGCCAGCGGATGATGGGCGTACGGGCGGACATGACGCCGCAGGTGGCGCGTATTGCAATGACCCGGCTGCATAAGGCGCCCCGGCCGCTGCGCCTTTGCTACGGCGGTTCGGTATTGCGCGTGCGCGGCAGTCAATTACAGCCGGAGCGGGAGTTCCGCCAGGCGGGCGTCGAATTGGTGGGCGCAGACGAGGCGACCGCCGATATCGAGGTCATTTTGCTGGCGCAGGATGCGCTGCAGGCCGCCGGCGCGCAGCGGCTGACGGTGGATTTGACCTTGCCGGCGCTGGTGCCGGCGGTCTTCGATCGCTTCAAACTCGACGACGGCGTGCGCGCGGAACTGCGCACAATGCTCGCCCGGAAGGACGCGGCCGGGGTCGCCGAGATTGGTGGCAAGGCGGCGGGAGATCTGAATAAATTGTTGGCCGCGTCGGGCAACGCGGCGGCGGCGCTTATCGCGCTCGGTGCTCTTTCCTTTGACGGCAAGGCGGCGTCTGAACTGGCAAGGCTCGTCGATGTGGTCGCGGCGCTGGAGCAAAAGGCTCCGGATCTGGCGGTCACCGTCGATCCGGTTGAAAACCGGGGCTTCGAATATCATAGCGGCCTCAGCTTTACGTTTTTTGCGGGCGGTGTCCGGGGTGAACTCGGTTGCGGCGGGCGCTACCTGGCCGGCGGCGATGGCGAGTCCGCGACCGGGTTTTCATTGTTTTTGCACAATTTTCTGCGGGCTTTGCCGCCGCCGGCGGTGGTCGAACGGGTTCTGTTGCCGATTGACTCCGACCAGTCCATAAGCGCGATGCTGCGCGGGCAGGGCCGGATCACGGTCGAAGCGTTGGTCGCGGTCCCGGATTTGCTGGCCGAAGCGCGGCGGCTCAACTGCACCCACTGTCTGGTCGACGGCGAGATCGTGGCGATCGAAAGGAAGGGGAAATAGGCGTGACGAATGTCGTGGTCATCGGGTCGCAATGGGGCGATGAAGGCAAGGGGAAGATCGTCGATTGGCTGTCCGAACGCGCCGATGTCGTTGTCCGGTTCCAAGGTGGGCACAATGCCGGGCACACGCTTGTAATCGGCGGCGAGGTCTACAAACTCAGCCTGTTGCCGTCTGGGGTGGTCAGGCCCGATAAGATCTCAATTATCGGCAACGGCGTGGTGGTCGATCCGTGGGCGTTGCTGGACGAGCTTGGCCGTCTCGCGGAACAGGGCGTGGTTCTCACGCCGAATTCGTTGAAACTTGCGGAAAACGCCGCCCTGATCCTGCCGCTGCACCGGGAACTCGACCGGGCGCGGGAGACGGCGCGGGGCAAGGGCAAGCTCGGCACCACGGGCCGCGGCATTGGCCCGGCCTATGAAGACAAGACGGCGCGCCGCGCGATCCGCGTGTGCGATCTCGCCGATGAGGCGGTTCTGGAAGCAAAGCTTGATGAATTGCTGATCCATCACAATGCCTTGTTGCGGGGCTTCGGCGAGGCGGAGATCGATCGGGCGGCGCTCATAGCCGAACTCAAAGCGGTGGCGCCGAAGATCCTGCCCTACGCCTGTGCCACCTGGCGGCTGCTGAGCGAGGCGCGCCGCGACGGCAAGCGCATCCTGTTCGAAGGCGCGCAGGGCATCATGCTGGATGTCGACCACGGCACCTATCCCTACGTTACATCGTCAAACACCGTCGCGGGACAGGCGGCGACCGGGTCGGGCACCGGGTTTCAGACCGCGGGGTATGTCCTCGGCATCACCAAGGCCTATACGACACGCGTCGGCAGTGGGCCATTTCCGACCGAACTGGAAGACGAGACCGGTAAAGCGCTCGGGGAACGCGGTCACGAATTCGGCACCGTTACCGGCCGCCAGCGCCGCTGCGGCTGGTTTGACGCGGTGTTGGTGCGCCAGGCCGTGAAGGTCGGCGGCATGGACGGGATCGCGCTGACCAAGCTCGATGTACTGGACGGCTTCGATGAATTGAAGGTGTGCGTCGGATATCGAATCGACGGGCAGCGCTACGACTACCTGCCGGCGTCTATGAAACAGCAGGCGGCGGCGGAGCCGATCTATGAAACGATGGAAGGATGGTCCGATAGCACCCGAGGCGCCCGGTCCTGGGCGGCGCTTCCGGCGACCGCGGTCAAATATATCCGTCGTATAGAAGAACTTATCGAAACACCCGTCGCGCTGCTGTCGACCAGCCCGGAACGCGAGGATACGATCCTCGTCCGCGATCCCTTCGCCGGCTAGCCGGATTCGCGTTTGACGGGAAAATTTTCCTTGCTCGTTCCCGTCGACCGCCTTATCCGATAGGCGGTTGAAACGGCGTAAGACACAATGGCTCTATCCCCGACCGGCGACGTGGACGACTCGGTTCTGGTCAACGGCCGATACGCGGTTCATCCGGACCGGGAATTGGCGGACCTGAATGTCGGACCCGCCAAGGCCTTCGCGGCCACGGAATTGCGCGATACATCGCGCCCGGTCTTTGCCTTGCTCAGCGATACTCGATACCCGCCGCGCTTCGATCTAGTCCAGATCGTTCGCCGGATCGACCATCAAAATCTGGTGCGCGTGATTGATTGGGGCGTCGTTCCCTGGCCAACCGATCATACGCACAAGGCCGCGGTTGTCTTGGAACGGCCCAAGGGCGGTAAAGTGCTGCCGTCGCTGTCCGCCGAGATTATGCCGTTCAAGGAAGAAGCCCTGATCCGGCGCGTCATCCATCCGATGACCCAGGTGCTTAGCGAGTGCTATTACCAAGGAATTTCGCACCGGAATATCCGGCCCGATAACTTGTTTTACGATGGCGCACCGGATGTCGCGCCGATCATGCTGGGCGATGGCCTGTCGTCACCCGCGGGTGTGGCTCAGGCAATCGGCTACGAAACGATCGATTGCGGCATGGCCGACCCGGCAGGGCGCGGCGAAGGCGACAGCCGCAACGACCTGTATGCGCTGGGCGTAACCATGATCGCCCTGCTTCTCGGTCACTGTCCGTTCCGTGGCATGAGCGACGAAGAGATTCTTCAAAAGAAGATGGAACTTGGCAGTTATCACGCGATGCTCGGCGACATCCGTGTTTCGCTGACGGTGATGGAGGTTTTGCGCGGCCTGCTGAACGACGATGTCAACGAACGGTGGGGCGTCGACAATCTGGATAAATGGGTCGGCGGGCGACGGCTCAGCCCGAAACAGCAGATCATGCCGGCAAAAGCAGGGCGGCCGCTCGAGTTCGCGGGCAAGGAGCACTACATGGCGCGCGATGTGGCGGAGGCGTTCAGCCGGAATTGGGACGCGGCGATCGGCGTGGTGTCGGAAGGCACCCTGGATCATTGGCTTCGTCGCAGCCTGGCGGATGAGAGCCGGACCGAGGCGGTAAAGATTGCCAAGGAATTCGGCCGGGACATGGACGATTCATCGAAGGACGCCATGTTGGCACGGGTCTGCATTGCGCTAGATCCATTGGCGCCGCTCCGCCTGCGCGCCTTTCGCGCCACCCTGGATGGTGTGGGGCAGCTGATTTCGAGCAGGCACAACGAAGAGGCGATATGCGACCTTTTCCGGCAGCTCATGCGGGAAAACCTGTTGGCGTTCTGGATGGACATGCGTCAGCACCCGGCGCCGGACCATTTCCGCTTCGTCTCCTTGTATGAAAAGACCCGGCCTTATCTTGAAAGGCCGGCCATTGGCCAAGGGATAGAGCGCGCCGTCTACGATCTCGATCCGACGTCGCCGTGCCGGTCACCGCTGCTGCAGAATGAATTCGTGGTGACGATGGATCAGCTTCTGCCCGCGTTGGAACGGGCGGCGGCCAGCAACCCCGGAAACGCGGTGAATTTGGTCGATCGGCACGTCGCCGCCTTCATCACGGCCCGTATGAAGGCATCGATCGCTTCCCATCTGCGGGAGTTGGAGGAAGCCGCAACCCCGATTGACGCGGCGTTGGCTTCGACACGGATTCTGGCGGCGGTGCAGGACAATACCGTGACCCACAACGCGCCCGCGATCTGTGCGGCGGCGGCGGCCATGTTGGAGGTCTGCGCCGACCGGTACTACAACTTGAGCCGGCGCAAGGCGGTTGTCGTTGAATTGAAGAAAACGGCAAAGGCCGGGATTATTCGGGATCTGCTGACGGTGATCGATAATCAGGAAGATTTGTCCGCGGACCTCACGCGCTATCAATTTGCGGTGTCGGAGTATGTTTCGACATTACTGCAGTTGCAGCGGCTGGAGTACGAGCGCGCGAACCGGAAGAATTTGGCAAAGGAATTTGGTGCCCAGATATCATCCCTGGTGGCGGGCGCTGTGGCGACGGTGGCGGTCCTGGTAACCGTTCTGGTGAAATTGTTTTGAGCGGGTTGAATGGCGGACGCGACTGACTCCGACAAGACCTCGAAGGCGAAGAAAAAGGCCGGCTCGGTCCTGTTCTGGATCCTTGGCGCTGGCGCCCTGTTCGCCTTTTACGAAAGCTTTGCCCTGCTGGCGATCGGCATGGTGCCGACCGTGGTCGCCGTGACGATCGACGGCACGCGCAACAGGAACGCCGCGCGCACGGTCGCCTACATAAATTTCGCCGGCTGCCTGCCCTGGCTGATGGATTATTGGCTGGCTGGCGGCGGCATCGAGCGGGTCCTGAGCATTGTTAGCGACCCCTATGCGCTTTTGATCATGTACACGGCGGCGGCGGCCGGCTGGATGCTGTATTTCGCACTCCGGCCGGTGGTCTCGGCCTATCTTGGCGTCGCCGCCGAGATCAAGGAAGTGCAACTGAAACTCCGGCAGTCGCAGATCGTCGATGTTTGGGGCGCACCGGTGCGGGAAGAGGCGGAGGCAAGCGACCTGCTCGATCAGGCGCCGGCGGGCGACAGGGAAAGCCCGCCTGCACCCGCGGCGGAATAAAGATGCGCTGATTGGCAATTATCGCGGGACGATTCGGCTCCCAACCACAAGACACTGCCTAGCCGGCGGGCACCATCTGTGCTGCCGTCGCGGCCGAGCGCATCGCTTTTTGCAGTTTTTCGAAGGCGCGGACCTCGATCTGGCGGACCCGTTCGCGGCTGATCTTGTAGACCTTGCTGAGGTCTTCCAGCGTCGCGGTTTCCTCCGACAGCCGGCGCTCGGTCAGAATGTGGCGCTCGCGGTCGTTGAGGACGCTCATGGCGTCGCGCAGCATTGCCCGGCGTTTGGTCAGCTCATCGGCCTCGGCGATCAAGATTTCCTGGCTATCGCCTTCATCTTCCAGCCAATCCTGCCATTCGCCGTCGCCATCCATGCGGACCGGCGCGTTCAAGGAATTGTCGGGTGCGCTCATCCGCCGGTTCATGGACACCACGTCCTTTTCCGGCACGCTGAGCTCGGTCGCGATCTTCTTCACGTTTTCGGGGGCCAAGTCGCCTTCTTCGAATGCCTGCAGCCGGCCCTTTATTTTGCGCAGGTTGAAGAACAGCTTTTTCTGCGCCGCCGTGGTGCCGATCTTCACCAGCGACCAGGAGTGCAGGATGTATTCCTGGATCGACGCTCGGATCCACCACATCGCGTAGGTCGCGAGGCGGAAGCCGCGTTCCGGGTCGAACCGTTTGACCGCCTGCATCAGGCCGACATTGCCTTCCGAAATCAGATCGCTCAGCGGCAGTCCATAGCCGCGGTAGCCCATCGCGATTTTCGCGACCAGGCGCAGGTGGCTGGTTACCATCTTGTGCGCGGCCTTGGTGTCGTCACGCTCGCGCCAGCTCTTGGCGAGCATGTACTCCTCGCCTTTTTCGAGCATCGGGAATTTGCGGATATCCTGCAGATAGCGCTGCAGGTTGCCCTCGGGGCTGATCACCAGACTGGGAAGGCTTGTCGCCATCAAGAAATCTCCATTATTTCAGTAAATTAGCACTCTCCCCATTCAAGTGCTAGAATAACGCATCGTTCAATTAAGTCAATGTTTCTACGTTCTCTGGCGTAATTCAGATCACTCCGTGCAAACTAAATCGCCTCCAGGACATCCAAAAGGCGTTGCATGTCATGTGGTAAGGGGCTGGAAAATTTCAACCTCTCGCCCGATACGGGGTGTTCAAACCCGATAACGACGGCGTGAAGCGCCTGACGCGAAAACGCCCCGACCTCGGCGGCGGCTTCCGCGCCGAGCCCGCGCACCCGGCCGCCGCCGGCGCGGCCGTACACCGGATCGCCGATCAGCGGATGGCCGATATGGGCGAGGTGCACGCGGATCTGGTGGGTGCGGCCGGTGGCGAGCTTGCAACGCAGCAGCGCGGCGTGCGTGCCGAAGCCGCGCTCCGTCGCGTAGCGGGTCAACGCCGGCTTGCCGCGCCCGTCGCCGACCACCGCCATTTTCTTCCGGTGATGCGGGTGGCGGCCGATATTGCCCTCGATCTCGCCGGCCGGCGGCATCGGCAGGCCCCAGACCACGGCGCAATAATTCCGGTCGATGCTGCGCTCGGCGAATTGCCGGGCCAAAACCTGGTGCGCGTGGTCATTCTTGGCCACCACGATCAGCCCGCTGGTATCCTTGTCCAGCCGATGCACGATGCCCGGCCGCTTGACGCCGCCGATGCCGGACAGGCTGTCGCCGCAATGGGCGAGCAGCGCGTTGACCAGCGTTTCGTCGGGTCGCCCGGGGCCGGGGTGGACCACCAGCCCGGCCGGTTTGTCGATCACCAGCAGATCGGCGTCTTCATGCACCACGGTCAGGTCCATGGATTGCGGAATGAGCGGCATTTCGCTGCTCGCGGGAATCGTCACGTCGAACGCTTGCGCGGGTTTGACCCGGTATGAGGGGTCCGTTATCGTCGCGCCGCCGCTGGCAACGTGGCCGTCCTGGATCAACCGTTTGATCCGGCTGCGCGACAGATCGGCGAGCGCGCCGGCAAGAAAGCGATCGAGCCGAACGCCCGCATCTTCCGGCGTCGCCCGGGGGGATCGGCGGTTGGCGGCATCACGCATTGGCGCCGCCGTGAAATAGAGGACGGCGCCGCGAAACCGGGGCCGGCGAGGCGGGGATCATGCAAGCGTTAAAGGTTATTGTCATCGGAATGGGTGTGCTGATTGTCATCGGCATGGGGCTGCTGGCGTATGGCGTGACCGCCGGGTTCGGATCGCTCGGCGAGCGCGCTTCCGCCAAAGGCTTCGGCACGGTGCGGGCGCGGCTGCCTGCCGGGGCGACCATCGTCCAAAGCACCCATGACGGCGACCGGTTGTCGGTACGCCTTAGTCTGCCGGACGGCGGCGCGCGCATCATGATCTTTCACCTCGGCGACGGCCGCCAGATCGGCACCATCGAACTCGAATCCGGCCGGTAAGCGCCGGTCCCGACCTGCACTAGACCATTCCTTGTTTAAATTGACTCAGGTGAAATGGTCACTCACTTTGTTTTTACGCAAATAC